>VGQR01000162.1 GCA_016882345.1 Cyanobacteria bacterium K_DeepCast_35m_m2_023 | reverse complement strand
GTGGTGCCGGTCGGCCTGACCCGTTTCAGGCCCCCCGGCGATGCGCTGGTGCCCGTCGATCGTGCGGCTGCCCAAGCCGTGATTGCTGGGGTGGAATCCCTGCAGCAGCGGTTTCAGCAGAGCCTTCGCAGTCGCTTTGCCTGGCTTTCCGATGAGTGGTATCTGATTGCCGGCCGCCCATTGCCCCCCCGTGACGACTACGAGGATCTGCCCCAGCAGGAAAACGGCGTCGGCAGCATCCGGGCTTTTCTCGAGGCCTTGGATCAGGCAACCGCCGATCTGCCGATCCGGGTCAACCCGCCGCGGCGCCTCAGCTGGGTTGTTGGTCAGCTCGTCGGTGAGGCGCTGACGCCGGTGGTTGACCGTCTCAACACGGTCGATGGTTTGGAGCTGATCCTGCAGCCATTGCCCAGCCCCTATTGGGGGCAAGAGCAGGTGGTGACTGGGTTGCTCACCGGCAGCGACCTGTTGCAGGGGCTCGCGGGTCGGGACCTTGGTGAGCGTCTGTTGCTCCCAGCCGTGATGCTCAAACAGGGCGAGCCCGTCTTCCTCGATGACCTGAGCGTGTCCGAACTCGAGCAGCAATTGGCCGTCCCGGTCTCGGTGGTGGGCGGTGCAGAGGAATTGGTGGCTGCTTGCCTGTCCAACTCCGGGATGTATGCCTAAGCTTGCCGAGCTTGTGTTTTTTGGGAACTGTGCGGCGATCCTTGGCTGGTCTCACGCTTCTGGGGACTGTTGCCTGCTCGGTTCCTGCCGTTGCTCAACCTGCCGTACAGGGCAACCCCCAACAGGCTGAGCCGGCACCCACGACCCCTGTGGTGCTGCCGCTGGCCCCCAAGGTGAAAGGCTCACGACCCAAGTCGAACCCCACGGTGCTGGCTCCAGCCGCCACCAAGCTGCTGCCCGAGGTGCGCGATCTGGCGGCTCCCAACCCCCTGGCGCTGCCCACCAAACCATCTGAGGTTCAGATCAGCGAGCTGCGTCCTATCGGTTTGCTGGAAGCCGAGAACATCGCTGAGGTCAACAATCCCAACTTCAAGCTGATCGCCTCCCAGGTCGATCAGGCTCAGAACAACCTAAGGGCCCAGATTGCCCTGTGGTACCCAACCCTCAATATCAATGCCAATGGTTTGCCGAGTTACACCGGCGGCCAGCAGTATTCCGAGAAAGCCCCTGGCAGTTCTTTCTTAAATCCTTCTGGTCTGACCACCACCAACCGCTGGTTCGTCGGAGCTCAGCTTCAGGCCCAGTGGGCACTGATCAATCCGCAGAGGGTGCCCGCCATCTCGGCAGCACGTGATTCTTTTGAAAAAGCCAAGAACCAATATTTGATCTCTCTGCGGGAATTGCGCTTGCAGGTTGATGTCGCCTATTTCGACCTTCAGCAGGCCGATGACTCGGTTCGCATCGGTCAAGAATCGGTTCGTGCCTCGGTCGTCAGCCTGCGCGATGCCAGGGCCCGTTACCAGGCTGGGGTGGCCACCAAGCTGGAGGTGCTTGAAGCCGAAACTCAGTTGGCGCGAGATCAGCAGCTGCTGACCCAATCGCTCAGTGAACAGGCCATTGCGAGACGCACATTAGCGGCGATCTTGGACCTCCCTCAGAATGTCACACCAACCGCTAAGGATCCACCTCGCGTGGTGGGCACATGGCAGCCGAGTTTGCAGGAAAGCATCATCGCCGCCTATGCCTTCCGCGAAGAACTCGACCAGTTTTTGCTGGACATTTCAATCGCTAACAGCAACGCCAACCAGGCTTTGGGTGGTGTTCAACCTTTTCTCAACATTTTTAACACTCTCAATGCTGGACGGTTTCAGGGCAATCAGGGGATTCTCGTCGATCTGCCTGGCGCCCAAGGCTGGAACGTCGACAACACCATCGGCCTGAATGTGACCTGGAACATCTTTGATGGCGGCGCAACGCGTGCGCGCTCGCGCGCTGCCAAGCAACAAGCCAAGCAGGCCACGTTTGGGTTCGCCGATCGTCGAGACACGATTCGCCGCGAAGTGGAGACCAGTTTCTACGAACTCGAGAAAAATCATCGCAACCTCACCACGACAGCCCGCGAGGTGTTGTCGGCACGTGAAGCCCTACGCCTGGCGCGACTGCGACTTGAAGCCGGTGTGACCACTCAGCGGGAGGTGGTCAACAACCAGCGAGACCTCACCCAGGCCGAGGTTCGCCATTCCAATGCGATCAGCGACTACAACAAGCGCCTTGCCGAGCTGCGGCGCCGGACCGGCCTCGACCAGATCGCATTGTGCACTCCGCCTGCCCTGCCAGCCACCAAGCCCGTCGTCGATGCGGGGATGAGCAAAGTTCCGGTTGAACAGCCTCCCTTGCTCCCTGCCTGCCAAGCCTCTCGCGCCGTGCTGTGAACCCACTCGGTCTGGCAGCAACCCTGAGGCTTGGCCTGTTTCAAGGTTGTTTGGGCTGTCTGGCTGTGATCTTTTCGGGCCTGTTGAACCGCATCATGCTCAGTGAGCTGGCTTACCCAGGCTTGCTTGTCGGCGGAGCACTGGCCTTCGAGCAGTTCGTGTCACCAGCAAGGGTGCTGTTTGGCCAGATCAGCGATGCCCATCCGTGGGCTGGTCGCCATCGTCTTCCCTACATCTGGCTGGGCACGGTTCTGTTCTGTTGCTTTGCCGTGGCCTCGATCCCACTCATTTTTGAGCTGGCCCGATTGTTCGACTCCTCTGGGGGGCTGGCTGTCTCTCTGGGGATCGCGGCGTTGTGCGGTTTGTTTGCGCTCTACGGGCTGGCGGTGTCGATGGCCTCGACGCCCTATCTGGCCCTGGTGATCGATCGCACCACTGAAGCGGAACGGCCCCGGGCCGTCGGCATCATCTGGTGCATGCTCACGGTGGGAATCGTGATTGGCGCCATCACGATTGCAATCAGTCTGCGCCGTCTCGACGGAATCAGCGATCCAGCCCTGCTGGAGCCTGTTCTGCTCGACTTCATGATCAAAGTGGCCCTCGCTGTTGGTTTGCTCACCCTGGTTGCCACCATTGGCATGGAATCACCAGCCGACGGCGGCCGCGACCCTTCCCAGCAATCGGCCCGCGATGACGCGATCACCCTCGCTCAGGCCTGGGCCTTGATTACCTCAAGTCGCCAGGTTTTGGTGTTCTTCGGATTTTTGATCTGTTTCACCCTGGGTCTGTTCCTACAGGATCCGATCCTCGAGAGCTATGGAGCTCAGGTGTTTGGTATGCCCATTGCAGCGACGGCATCGCTGAATGCCTATTGGGGCATTGGCACTCTGGCCGGTCTTTTGCTGGCGGGGCTCTGGCTGGTTCCCAGGCTCGGCAAGTTGATTTGCGCACGCCTGGGCTGTCAATTGATGATCGGCTCCCTTGGCTTGCTGCTGCTCAGCGGTCTGACGGCCAATGTCCCACTGTTAACCGTCGTTTTGTTGCTGTTTGGCATCGCTGCTGGGATTGCGACCAACAGTGCCCTGGTGCTGATGCTTGATCTCACCCTGCCCCAGGCGGCTGGCACCTTTGTTGGTGTGTGGGGGCTCGCCCAGGCTCTCTCGCGGGCCCTGGGCAAGGTCATCGGCGGCGGCCTGTTCGATCTTGGACGCCTGTTGCAGAGCGTTTTTGGCTGGGACATTGGCCCCTGGCCTGCCTACGCCCTGGTGCTGTTAGCCCGCATCAACCTGCGCCAGTTCAGGGAGGATACGGCCAAGACCCTGACCCGGGTGTTGGCCCTGGAGCTTGGATGAGTACACTCCCATTCCCACCACCGTTGACGATCGGCTTGGCCGAGCTGATTGATCGGGTGGGCGAAAGGCAGCGCCGCGATTTTGGTCATATGGCTTCTGATGTCAAGGCGGATGGCACGTTGATCACGGCCTGTGATCGCTGGAGCGATCAGACCCTCGTCGAGGGACTCGCGCAGTTGTATCCCGGTGAAGGGGTCCTCAGTGAAGAAGGCCAGCAATCGATTCCCGCTACGTCCTCCTATTGGGTGGTGGATCCCCTCGATGGCACGACCAATTTTGCGGCGGGCATTCCTTATTGGGCCATTTCACTGGCTCGATTCGAACAGGGCCGCCCCGTCCTGGCCGTGCTCGATGTGCCGCCTCTCCGACAGCGCATTGTTGCGGTTCGTGGGCAGGGGGCCTGGCGCAACGGCAAACGGCTCGAGGCCCCAGCCCTGCAGCAACATCCCGCTGGGTGTGCCTCGTTGTGCAGTCGCTCGATCGGCGTTTTGCAGAAGCTGCCGGATCAACGTTTCCCAGGCAAGATCCGCATGCTCGGGGTGGCCAGCCTCAATTTGGTGAGTGTGGCCATGGGGCAAACCGTGGCTGCCCTTGAAGCGACCCCCAAGATCTGGGATCTGGCGGCGGCATGGTTGGTGCTCACCGAACTGGGTTGCAGCTTGCATTGGTTGCAGTCTTCTCCCGAGGCACTCGCGGCTGGAACCGATCTGGCGGAAGTCTCGTTCCCGCTGCTCGCTGCTGATCAGACCACGACCCTGACCCGCTTTTTGCCCTGGGCTGAGGCCTTGCATCCTGGCTAGAGCCAGGCACTGACGGGGATGTGGCAACGGCAGCAGCGGCCCCGCCACAGCTGTGGTAGAGGTTCTTGGACTGCCGAGCGAAAGCGAGGCGGGCTTACGAGGCCGGGGGTTGAGACCGACGGTGTTGTAAGTTTTGGAGGTCGCCGCGAGGCGACGGCCACGAGAGCCCGAGTGGGTGAGCTGAGCGGAGAGATCTGCTGGCTGGCTTGATGAGGGTGGTTGTGGCGGAACCTGGACAACTGAAACGTTTAGGAACTGACGCTTTCACTGCGTCAGAACCAAAGCGAGGACTGAGGCGAGGTTTGGCGAGAGCCAGATCAGGCTGATGTTTGAGTGGAGGTTTTGGCCGTACAGCAGTGAGGGTGTGAGGTCCCGTCAAAAGAAGTAGCGACCGAGAAGGTTGCGAGTGCCGCTTGAAGGCCTGGTTGGTGAGAGACCTTTTTCACGAGAGGTCTTGAGCTGAATGACCGGGTTGTTTGGGTCGGTGCGACCGGATCTGAGATTCGGGAGAGACTGGAGGGAAGAAATTCTTGATAGCACTCTTTGAACCCTTCGAAAGAAGGAGGCTCCAACTGGGATCTGAAAGGATTTTGGGTGACGAGCTGCCCCGCTGAGACATGCGCAAGCAACGGTTAGGGATGACGTTTGAGGTGAGATTCCTTAAGTGTAGTCAATGACTGGTCAACAGGGTGAGGGATACAACGGAGAGTTTGATCCTGGCTCAGG
>VGQR01000161.1 GCA_016882345.1 Cyanobacteria bacterium K_DeepCast_35m_m2_023 | reverse complement strand
GTACGCCCGCACGGCGCCCGACCTCGTCAATCTGAATCCGCCCTTTGCCGCCAACCTGGCGAGTAAGGGAGGTCTGCTCGACCTGGCCCCCCTGCTGCCGGCCGGCACCGCGGCCACCTTTTTGCCGCAGATCTGGCAGGCCGGTTTTCAGGATGGCCACCAGTTTGCGCTGCCCTGGTATCTGACGGCCCGCATCACGATGGCCAACCGCCAGCTGCTCGAGCGGGCCGGTTACGCCGCGCCGCCGCGTCGCTGGGATGAGCTGCCCGCCTATGCCGAAGCGGTGCGCCGCCGCAGCGGGCGCTACGCCCTGTTCATGACCGTCGTGCCTGACGACTCGGCCGAACTGCTCGAAACCCTGGTGCAGCAGGGGGTGCAGCTGCTCGACGGCGACCGTCGCGCCGCCTTTGATTCGCCCGCCGGCCGCCAGGCTTTTGCCTTTTGGGCAGGGCTGTACCGCCGCGGTCTGCTGCCCCGCGAGGTGGTGAGCCAGGGCTACCGCCGTGCGATCGAGCTGTTTCAGAGCGGTGATCTGGCCCAGGTGGCCACCGGCCCTGATTTCCTGCGCAATCTCCAGACCAATGCTCCCGGCATCGCCGCGGTGACGGCCCCCTATCCCCCCCTGGTGGGGGAGAGCGGCGCGGCCAACGTGGCGGTCATGAATCTGGTGGTGCCGCGCCAGAGCGCCATGGCCGCCGAGGCGGTCAGTGTTGCGCTCGCGCTGACCAATGCCAGCAACCAACTGCTGTTTGCCGAGGAGGCGCGGGTGCTGCCCCCGGCCCAGACGGCCTTGACCCAGTTGCAGCAGCGGCTGACCAGCGCCCCACCTGCGGCTCCGGGAGCGCTCCTGGTGCAGCGCGCGCGCCTGCTGTCGGCCCAGGTGTTGGCCGATGCCCGGGTGCTGGTGCCGGCCATGCCGGGCATCAAGCGCCTGCAGGCGATCGTCTACACCCAGTTGCAGCGCGCCATGCTGGGCGAGCTCAGCAGCGACCGCGCCCTGGCCGAGGCGGCGGTCCAGTGGAATCGGTATGCCGAGGCGCGCTGGCCTTGAATTGCGCCGCCGCCGCCGCAGATGGGCAGCAGCGGCTTTCTGTAGAAAGTCTTAAAAAGGGCAAAACCCAGCCCCCGGGGCTGTTCTTAGGGGGTGACCAGAAGGAGGGTCGGCGGGTATGGTTGCGTTTCTTCATGAAGCCCTTGCCCCATGCCTTCTGAGGACATGTCCCAGCAGCAGGGGTTTGGTAGCGAAGACTTCAGCGGGTCCGTGCCCAGTGATCCCCGCGCCACGCTGCTGGTCGTCGACGACGAAGCAGCGGTCCGGCGCGTGCTCGTGATGCGTCTGCAGTTGGCCGGCTATCGGGTGATCTGCGCCGAAGACGGCGAAGAGGCCCTGACGCTTTTCCATCAGGAGCAGCCCGATCTGGTGGTGCTCGACGTGATGCTGCCCAAGCTCGACGGGTTTGCAGTCTGTCGGCGCCTGCGGGCCGAGTCATGCGTGCCAATCATTTTTCTTTCGGCGCTTGACGCCATTGCCGAGCGGGTCTCGGGTCTCGATCTGGGCGCCGACGACTATCTGCCGAAGCCCTTTTCCCCGAAGGAGCTCGAAGCGCGGATCGCCACAATCCTGCGCCGGGTCGGCCGGGGATCGGCTGGCAGCGAGCCCCGCGAGGTGCCGAGCGGCAGCGGCGTGATGTGCGTCGGTGGCCTGGTGGTGGACACCAATCGCCGTCAGGTGACCCGCGATGGCGAGCGCATCGCCCTCACTTACACCGAATTCAGCCTCCTTGAGCTGTTGTTCCGTGAGCCCGGCCGGGTGGTGCCCCGGGCCGAGATCCTTGAGCAGCTCTGGGGCTATCCGCCGCGCCGGGCCGCCGATCTGCGTGTGGTCGACGTCTATGTGGCGCGTCTGCGGGGCAAGCTCGAGCCCGATCCCCGCAACCCCGAGTTGATTTTGACCGTGCGCGGCACGGGCTATGCCTCGCAGCGGATGGGTGAGCAGTCGTTGGCCGCCGCAGTCTGAGGGCTGCGCTCCTGCAGGATGGGCCCAATTGAGCCCTGCTGAAAGCCTTGTCGGAGTTGCGCGAGACCCGTCTCGAAAAGGCCGAAACCCTGCGCGCCATCGGCCAGGGCCCCTACGCCCTGGGGTTTGAGCCCTCCCATTGCACTGCAGTTCTGCAGCGCGACCACGCCGATCTGCCCAAGGGCGAGGAGCGGGCGGTCAGCGTGGCGGTGGCCGGCCGGGTGATGACCCGCCGGGTGATGGGAAAGCTGGCTTTCTTCACCCTGGTTGACGAGAGCGGTCCGATCCAGCTCTATCTCGAGAAGGTCAGCCTTGATGCTGTCGCGGCCGACAGCTTTGCCCAGCTGACCACCCTGGTCGATGCCGGCGATCTGATCGGTGTGCAAGGCACGCTGCGCCGCACCGACCGGGGCGAACTGTCGGTCAAGGTTGCCCGCTGGCAGATGCTCAGCAAGAGCCTGCAGCCCCTGCCCGACAAATGGCACGGGTTGGCTGACGTTGAGAAGCGCTACCGCCAGCGCTATCTCGATCTGATCGTGACACCGCAGACGCGCGAGACCTTCCGGCGGCGCGCCCTGGCGGTCAGCGCCATGCGCCGCTGGCTCGATGAACGCGGGTTTCTCGAGATCGAGACCCCGGTGCTGCAGAGCGTGCCCGGCGGTGCCGATGCGCGGCCTTTCGAGACCCATCACAACGCCCTCGATCTTCCCCTGACCCTGCGCATCGCCACCGAGCTGCACCTCAAGCGGCTGGTGGTCGGGGGCTTTGAGCGGGTCTATGAACTGGGCCGCATCTTCCGCAATGAGGGCGTCAGCACCCGCCACAACCCCGAGTTCACCTCAATCGAGGTCTATCAGGCCTACACCGATTACATCGGCATGCTCGAGCTCACCGAGCAGCTGATTGCCCACGTCTGCCAACAGGTCTGCGGCACCACCCAGCTGAGCTACCAGGGCACCGCGATCGATCTGACCCCGCCCTGGCGCCGAGTCACCATGCATGAGGCGGTGTTGCAGGCCACCGGTCTGGATTTCACGACCTTTGGCAGCCGCGAGCAGGCCGCTGCGGCGATGCAGGCCAAGGGCCTGGACGTGCCGTCGCTGGCCGACTCGGTCGGCCGTCTGCTGGTTGAAGCCTTTGAGCAGACGGTCGAGGCCGACCTGATCCAGCCCACGTTTGTGCTCGATTACCCAGTCGAGAACTCGCCGTTGGCGCGGACCCATCGCAGCAAGCCCGGTCTGGTGGAGCGCTTTGAGCTGTTCATCGCCGGCCGCGAAACCGCCAACGCCTTCAGCGAGCTGATTGACCCTGTGGATCAGCGCCAGCGGCTCGAAGCCCAGCAGGCCCGCAAGGCCGCCGGCGACGAGGAAGCCCAGTCGGTGGATGAGGATTTCATCCACGCGCTCGAGGTCGGCATGCCGCCCACAGGAGGGCTGGGCATCGGCATCGACCGGCTGGTGATGCTGCTCACCGACAGCGCCTCGATCCGTGATGTGATCGCCTTTCCGCTGCTGCGTCCGGAGGCCGCGACCAAGGGCGAACCGGCGCAGTGAGATAATCACCTCATCAGGCTATGGCCCCCTCCTGGGGTACTCGGGTTCATGAGTGGTGAGCGCGTTGGATTTCGCTTCAAGCACGCGGATGCGGTGGTGAAGCGCAACCCCCAGGGTCGCTCCCGCCGCGGCTGGGTGATGGAGCCTGTGGAGCAGACCACGAGCCGAGGCACCAAGATGCCCGCTTACCGCATCCGTTGGCGCGACAGCGAACGCCCCGAGATCGTGCTGCAGCACATGCTGATCGCCGACCCCGATCCCACGCCTCCACCAGAAGGGGTCAGCCTGGTCCCTCCGGCTCCGAAGGGCTGATCAACTCCAGCCCCGCAATCGATAGATCAGCAATCCGAGGTATTCCTTGAGCGCCACGGTGCTCAGATGCAGGTCCTCGGCATCGGACACAACGTCTTCGACTCGGCTGGCGATGGTCGCCCGCCCCATCAAATCGCGTCGAGGCAGCAGGTAGTCGCTGGCGACCGGCACCAGCTTCACGGTGGTCTGCCGTTCGAAGCTGGCCAGGGCCCTGGGCAAATGGGTGGCACTGGTGATCAGCAGCAGCGAACGCCAGCCGCGACGGCGGGCGAGCTGCTCGACTGCACGGGCTTCTTCGGCGGTGTTGCGGGGTTGCTCCAGTAGAACCATGCGACCTGGGCCGAGCCCCAGGTCGCGGGCAAGCAGGGCCGCCGAGCGCGCTTCCGGCTCGGCCGGGTTGTCGGCGCTCAATCGGGTGTTGCCGCCTGTGAACACCAGCGTCGGCGCCTTGCCCTGGCGCCACAGGGCCAGGCCGGTGAGCAACCGATCGCCGCCTTCGGCCACCTCCACCTGGCGGCGGGGCGGCAACGCCGGCCGCAGGCCACCCCCCAGCACGACGATGGCGTCCGCCTTGGGGATCGACGTTGGTGTCAGGGCCGCACTGCGTTCCTCCAGGCTCCAGATCAACTGCCGGCTCAGCAGCGGTGTGGCCGGCAACCACAGGATGGCGATGGCGGCGGCTGCCATCACGTGGCTTCGGCGCCGGCGTCGCCCCTGCAGGGCAGCCAGCTGTAGCAGCAGGGCCAGGCCCAGGGGATAGAGACCCAGGGGCAGCAATTTCGACAGAATGAACCCCATGCCTAATAGTTGTGGCGGCTTTTGAGCTCGCGCAGCTCCTGTTCGGCTTCAAAGCTGGCCCAGTCGTGTTCGAGCGAACCGGTTGGTTGGCTGGCCGCGCGGCTGTTCAGCTGTTCCAGCTCGGCTTCGACGGCGGCAAAGCGGGCGCCCAGCTCGGCCAGCTGTTGCCAGCGCTGACGGCCCTGCACCAGCAGTTGGGCCACGTGGGCCTCGGCCTTGGCGGCCAGGTCGCTGGCGCCGGCGGCCTGGGCCTTGGCGATGCGGCCCTGCCATTGACGAATCTCGGCGGCCAGCTCCAGCAGGGTCTGGCGCTGCTGTTCGGCCTGCTGCTGCAGCTGCAGCCGGCTGCGGTTGAGCTGCTCCTGGCGATCGCGGGCCTGCTGTTGCTCGAGCCGGGTCTGTTGGGCCGGATTCGCCTGCAAAAAGGCTTCAAGCTGCTGGTTGAGCCGTGCTTCAAGATCGTCGAACCAGGTTCCCATCGTGGGCTCAGGGTTGTTCGGGGGCGCGCGTGATCAGCGGTGCCTCGATCTCTTCGGTCAGCGGGGTGATGGCGGCCTCGCGCGAGCGCAACAGCAGCTGGGTCAACCGGGCGATCGCCCCCTCGCCCAGGTCCTGGTCGCTGATGCGGTCGAAGGCCCGTCGG
>VGQR01000160.1 GCA_016882345.1 Cyanobacteria bacterium K_DeepCast_35m_m2_023 | reverse complement strand
CGGTGGCGCCCGCCAACGACGTCAGCCAGCGCTGGTGGCAGTGGCAGGCAGGCGGCAGCCAGTGGAACCGGGGCAAGAGCTTTGACACGTTCTGCCCCATCGGCGAGCCGGTGCCGATCGCGGTGATCGCCGATTTGCAGAACCTGGAGCTGACCACCCGCCTCAATGGCGCGGTGGTGCAGCAGGCCAACACAGGGCAGATGATCTTTTCAGTGGCGCGCCTGATCGCCGATCTCAGCCGCGCCACCACCCTGCTGGCCGGCACGGTGATTCTCACGGGCACGCCGGCGGGGGTGGGTGCGGGCCGCACGCCACCGCGGTTTCTGCGCGATAGCGATGTGGTCGAGGTCGAACTCGGCGGCGTGGGGCTGCTGCGCAACCCCGTGGTTCAGGTCGACTGAGGCCTGGCGTCGTGGCGCACGACGCCATCCATCAGGGTCAGCAGGCAGCGTGCGGCATAGATCTGATCACTGGCTGTGGTGGTGAGATCGCGATCGAGCAGACAGAGATCGGCCCGTTTGCCCGCCTTGATTGAGCCGGTGATCGCCTCAAGACCCAGTTGCCGGGCCCCAGCGATCGTGTAGGCCTGCAGGGCTCCATCGAGGTTTAGGGCCTCATCCAACGGCGGCAGCGGCTCCGCAGCGCCGGGTCCGAGGGTCTGGCCCATGGCCGCCAGCAGTGGTGGTGGCGGTTGGCGCCGGATTGCTGCCTGCACGTTGAGCATCGGCTCGACGCCCAACAGTCCGCCGGCGTAGGTGGCAGGCCAGTCGCTGCCCAGGGCCATGTTGAGGCCATGGTCGCGCTGCAGCCGGCCAAGCCAGAACATCTTGCAGTAGCGCTGGCTGCCGATGGCCTGTTCCACCGCTTGGTAGCGGATGCACCAGATGCCGGTGCTGGTGATCAGTGGTTTGAGCTTGGCCAGGCGCGCCTGGTCGGAGTCAGCGGCCAGTTGCAGATGGGCCAGGGTGAGTTTCGGCAGCTGGCCCGCGCGCTGGCAGGTCTCCATCGCATCGAGGATCTGCCGCAGCGAGGCATCGCCGATGGTGTAAAAGTGCAGGTCGAAGCCGCTGCTGTGGCATTGCTGCAACAGCTGGACCACAGAGGGTCTTCGACAGCGCCAGGCGGCCGTGGCTGCCGGCGGGCTCCAGATAGGGCTCCAGCAGGGCGGCCTGGCGGTTTTCGATCACCCCGTCACCGACAATTTTGAGCGTGCCGACCCGGAAATGCTCGGAGCCGAAGCGCCGGTGAAAATCGGCCAGGATGGCGACGGCGCCGGGCACATCGGCCTCGCTGGTCACCATCTGACTGACATGCAGACGCAGTGGCAGAGCGCCGCTGCGGTCCAGCTGGTTCACCACCGTATAAATCGCCTCCTGGCCGAACGGCATGCCGGCGTCAAACACGCTGGTGAAGCCCATGGCGGCAAACTGCTGCAGCAATTTGAGCAGCAGCGGGCCGTACAACGCAGGCTCCAGCAGCTGCAGTGCGTTGATCACCGGGATCATCGCCGGCGCTTCGCGCACATAGCCGGTGGGATTGCCCTGGCTGTCGCGCACATAGCCGCCCACGGCGGGGTCGGGCGTCGCTGCGGTGATGCCGGCCAGTTGCAGGGCCTTGCTGTTGGCCCAGGCCGAATGCAGGTCTGAGGACATCAGCAGGATCGGACGATCGGTGCTGATGGCATCGAGATCGCGCCGATTGGGGCCGCCCTGCTCACGGAACAGGTTGGAATCCCAGCCGTTGCCGAAGATCACGCCCGTGCCGGGATTGGCCTTGGCATAGGCCGCGATCGACGCCAGCACCTCCTGCTCGCGGGCGCTGATGTCCAGGCTCAACCCACTGCGAAACAGGCTGCCCACGAATGGATGCACGTGGCTGTCGATCAGCCCCGGCAGCAGCATTTGCACCTTGAGGTTGACCCGACGGGTGCCTGGGCCGATCCAGGCCTGCACGCCCCGGCGATTGCCCACGTAAACGATGTCTCGCCCCTTGACAGCCACCGCTTCGGCGCGGGGATGAGCGGGCTCCATCGTCAGGATGGTGCCGCCTTCGAACACCCAGTCGGCGCCGCCAGTCGTAGCGGCTGAGGCCTGGTCCCCATGGTGCAACAGGCTGGGGGTCACCGCCGCTGCCGTCAGCAGGGCCCCGGCCTGCAGCACCCGCCGCCTTGAGGTGGTGCCGGCGCGTTGCAGCACGGCCTGGCTGAAGCTGCCCCTCAGCTGGTGAGCGAGTTCACAACCGATGCACATCGCGATGTCACGGGTTGGGGGTCACGGCAGGGCTTTGGCCGGCACGAGTCAGTCAAACCCCAAGAGATCGAAGATCTCCCGGTCCTTGAGCGATTCAGCCTCGAGCGGCTCGACGCTCTCGAGCATGCGCCGGGCCAGGTTGAGGTATTCGTTCTGGACCGCTTCGACCTCGGGGGTGGCCTCCATTTCGAAGATGGTGCACTTCTTGAGCCGGGAGCGCCGGATCGCGTCCAGGTCGGGGAAGTGGGCCATCGTCTTCATGCCGACGCGGTCGTTGAAGCGATCGATCTGGTCGGTGTCCTTGGAGCGGTTGGCGACAACGCCGCCCAGGCGCACCTTGTAGTTTTTGGCCTTGGCCTGGATCGCAGCGATGATCCGGTTCATCGCAAAGATCGAGTCAAAGTCGTTGGCCGTGACGATCAGGCAGTAGTGGGCGTGCTGCAAGGGCGCGGCAAAGCCGCCGCAGACCACATCACCCAGCACGTCGAAGATCACCACATCGGTGTCTTCCAGCAGGTGGTGCTCCTTGAGCAATTTGACGGTCTGGCCGGTCACATAGCCACCGCAGCCGGTGCCCGCCGGCGGGCCGCCCGACTCGACGCACTGCACGCCGTTGAAGCCTTCGAACACGAAGTCTTCGGGGCGCAGCTCTTCGGTGTGGAAATCGACGGTTTCGAGGATGTCGATCACCGTCGGCACCATCTGCTTGGTGAGCGTGAAGGTGGAGTCGTGCTTGGGATCGCAGCCGATCTGCAGCACCCGTTTGCCCAGCTTCGAGAAGGCGGCCGAGAGATTGGAGCTGGTGGTGCTCTTGCCGATGCCGCCCTTGCCGTAGACGGCGATCACCAGGGCGCCTGTTTCGATGTTCATCGACGGGTCCTGGTGGACCTGAACGCTGCCCTCACCATCGGGGCGGCTAAGCGTGGTGGTCATGCTGTTGGACGTGCGGCAAGCCGACGCCGTTGGGTTGAAAGTCCAACCACATCCAACTGCTGCCCGTCCTTGAGCACCACTCATGCGTGCAAAGCGAAACATCAGGGCCGTGACGTGCTCAACACCTGTGCTCGGGCCCAGGACCTGCAGGTTTGGACGAGGGCGGCTGGCGCAGGGCGCACTCGAGCAAATAGGCCGCCAGGTTGCTGAGGGATCGGCCTTCGAGCAGGCTGCGCTTGACGAGATCGTCAAAGACGGTGTTCGGCAAGGTAGTGGTGATGCGCCGCGGTGCGCGCATGGCAATGGAGTTGGCGTGCATGAGTCCTTGAAAGTGGGGGCTCTATGTGCACTTTCAGGGCTGCGGGATCGTTGCGGCACAACGGTTGTGGGACCCCCCACCTTTGCGGGGGGGTCCCGTTATGGGGACCTTGACATTCACTGGTGAACTGTAATAACAGCGCAGCAGCTTGTTGCTGATGCGCTCTAGCAGTGTTCTGCTTGTCGATGATCACCGCATGGTTGCTCAGGCTGTTGGCGGTTTGCTGTCTCAGTTCTGCAATCTCGATCGCCTTGAGCTGTGCGCCTCGGTGGTTGAGGCGATCGACTGCATCGAGCGGCATCCCCCGGATCTGCTGATCTTGGATCTGCATCTCCCGGAAGAGCGTTGGCAGGATGCTGCAGATGCATTGCAGCAGCACAGTCCTGCCGGTCAGTTGATCATTCTGAGCGCTGTGGCGTCGGGCTTCGCTCTACCGGTTGCTTATCAGAAGCAGCTGTTGGCGGTGATTGACAAGGCCCTGGCCTGCGATGAGCTGCTGGCGGTGGTCGAACGGTGGCAGCAGCGGCGTCAGGGCCCCCGCTGTGACGCCCTGCAGATGCATCGCCTGGTGGAGCGGTTGTGTCCGCGCGAACAGCGGGTGTTTGAAGCGTTGGGCAAAGGCTTGCTCAACCGCGAAATCGCGGTCGAGCTGGGCCTGAACGTGTCCACCGTCGATACCTATCGAAAGGCGATCAGTTCCCAGCTCGGGCAGTCAGGGGCCGAGCTGGTGCGCGCCGCGGTGTTGCATCGCTGCCTGCCGAAAGCGTAAGCCGCAGTTCGGCACCCCCCAGGCTCTGAGACTGGCCCGCCAGCAGCGAGCCGCGGTGATGGGCCGCGATCGTCCGACACAGGAACAGCCCCAGTCCGAGGCCATTGGTTTTGCGGGACTGCAACAGGAGCTCCTCGAGATTGCTGCTGGGCAGCCCCGGACCGCTGTCGGCAATCACCAGCTCCACCGTTTCGGGCCGCTGCATGAGGTCGATGGTGATCTGGCGTTGCGTGGGGTGAACCTGCTCGAGGGCCTCGATGGCATTGCCCAGCAGGTTGTTGCAGAGCAAGCTCAGTTGCTGGTCATCGCCGCGCACCAGCACGGGCTCCCCAAGGCTGGGACAGCTCAGGCGAATGCCCTGGGCCTCGATCCGGGTGCGCAGTGCAGCGAGACAGCCCTGCACCACAGCCGTCAGGTCAATCGCCTGCTGGTCGGTCCTGACGCAGCCCAGCAGGTTGGAGACGGCCACCATGCGGCGATTGGCTTGGGCGCTCAGCTCGTGCAGCTCGCCGATGGTGTGGTGCAGGTCTGCTGCGCTGCTGGCCCCCTGCTCGAGCCGCTGCACCAGCAGCCGGCTGAGCAGCTGCAATGCCGTCAGCGGTTGTCGGATCTCATGCACCAACGCCGCCGCCTTGAGGCTCGTGGTGAGCTTGAGCTGCAGTTCAGCCTGGATCTGTTGCAACGAGTCGCGGCCGCGATCGCGCTGGTTCACGACGTTGGCCATCCAGATCGACAGGGCGACAAACAGCAGTCGCGACACCAGCCTGAACTGCCCGGCGGGGTCGATGCTGTCGTCGCTGAGGCTGGTGCTGAACACGTTCAACACCCAGCTCAGCAACCCAGCCACCGCCATTTGCCTGGGGCTCAGCCAGGCGATACCCAGCAGCAGTGGTACACCAAAGGCGAGGCTGACCCCCGGATCGAGACTCAGGCTGCGCAGGCTGGTCTCAAGACCATGGAGCAGTGCCTCCAGCAGCAGCACCGACACGAGCGCGACCCTGGACTGCCGGTGCTCTTGGATCCAGGCATTCATCGCTCTGACCTGCCCAGCACCCAATGGCGATCAGCATCG
>VGQR01000159.1 GCA_016882345.1 Cyanobacteria bacterium K_DeepCast_35m_m2_023 | reverse complement strand
TCAGGTCCAGACAGCGTGCTCAGACTTCGGTCGAGCAACAATGGCGCCAAAAAAAAGCCCCGCCAATTGGCGGGGCTTGGGAGGTTGTGAGTAATGCCCGTCGCTTCAGCCGACGCTCCAGACGCCACCGGCGATCTTCACCAAGGGAGCGACCACAGCTGTGCTGGCCAGGAACCAGGCAAACGCGGCACCACCGCAGCCACCCAGCCAGAAGCCGCTGGCAAATTCGGCCCAACCCGCTTTGGTGAACAGATCAGCAGGGGGATTATCGATCGTGGCATCGGCGGGCTGCACGTTGGGGCCCGTGCCGGCGGTGCCATAGATCGATAGGCACACAGTCAAAATCGAAACCAGGCCAATGGTGGCGAGCAGGCCCGCAGTGCTGGCGTATTCGCTGGCGCGCAGGGGGCCTGTGATCGCGAAGGGCCCGTACAGGAAGAAGCCATGGGCCATGCCCACTTCAAGCCCGCGACGGTTGGGCGACAGCGATGGGCGATAGGCCGGCAGCGCGTTGAGAAAAGCCCGCGTGAAATAGCTGCTGTTGACGGGGGTGGCCAGGTTCCCGACGGTCGGGTCTGCCACAGGGGTGACGGTCATTGGGTTCAGAGGAGGGGCTGAAACGGAAGCGAACCGCTCAGTCGCGGGCTTCGATCACGTTGAACAGAAGGGCCATCGCCACAGCCGGGCCGAGGATTCCCACGAGGGGAATGAACACCGTGGGCATCCAGGCGGCAGCAAAATCTCCAGTCATGGCGCAGGCCAACAGGAATCAGACGTACTGTACGGAGCCTGTTCTGGCCCGCTTCCACCCCTCAGGTGTGGCGACATAAAAGTTCAATCCATGAACCCATCCGTTGCTGTTGCTCTGCCGTTCCTGGCTGCCATGGTCTGGCTGTTGGCCAGGCGCCGTCCCACGGGTGCCCCACCTGCCAAAGACTTGGCGAGCAGGCCAGCCGCAGCTTTGATCGCGGCAACACCGCCAGCAGGGCCCATCGATGTGTCCTCCATCGCGATGGCGGCGTCCGCAGCGACGGCAGCAGCTGAATGGCCCCAGCTCCGTGAGGGACAAACCCGGGCCCCAATGGTCAGGGCAGGGCGCGGTCGCCAACAGCAGCTGAATGCTCTGGCCCGGCAGCTGCTCGCCAGTCCTGTGCAGCGGGTTGAGGCTCTGCAGCACTTGGACCAGTGGGGTAATCGTGCGGTGCTGCCCTTGCTGAAACGGGGATTGCGCGATCCCCATCCCGAGGTTGTTCAGGCGGCTGCCGCTGCGATGCTGCGGTTTCGCGGTCGTTCGGCTGCAGCAGCGTCTGAGGGGCGACCCAGCGCCCCCCTCAGGCTGCCCCGCAACGCATGCCCTCGTTAGAGCCCCGAATCTGCTGACGAACCCGATAGATCGGCCGGTTTTGACTTTCGTGATACGTGCGCATCTGCAGTTCAGCCAGCAAGCCGAAACAGAACAACTGCACACCGGTCAGGAAGCAGAGCAGACCCATCAGCAGCAAGGGCCGGTTGCCGATCTCGGCTCCCATCAGCTTTTCGCCGATGAGCCAGAGCACGATCAGGCCGCCCACGCCCATCGCCGCCAGTCCGCCGAGACCGAAGACGTGCATTGGTCTGGTCAGAAACCGTTTCATGAACCAGACCGTCAGCAGGTCCATCAGCACGCGAAAGGTGCGGTCGATGCCGTAGTTGCTGCGGCCAAAGCGCCGTTTGTGGTGACGCACTTTGACTTCGGCAATGCGGGCGCCCTCGATGAAAGCCAGCGCCGGTAGAAACCGGTGCAGTTCCCCATAGAGGTTGAGGTCGTCGACCACCTCTCGGCGATAGGCCTTGAGGGAGCAGCCGTAATCGTGCAGCTTGACGCCGGTCACCCCGGCGATCAGGCGGTTGGCCAGTCGGCTGGGCAACAGTCTGCTCAGCGCTGCATCCTGGCGCAGATGCCGCCAGCCGCTCACCAGGTCGTAACCCTCGGCCAGGCGGGCGAGCAGCAGCGGAATGTCGGCGGGATCGTTTTGCAGATCACCATCGAGGGTGACGATCACCCTGCCGTGGCTGCAATCAAAACCGGCCGCCATCGCCGCCGTCTGGCCGTAGTTGCGCCGCAGCAGCACCGCGTGCAGTTCGGGGACCCGCTGGCACAGCTGCTGCAGGCCTGCGGCTGTGCCATCCCTGGAACCATCGTCCACAAGCACCAGCTCAAACGCCAAGCCCAGCGGTCTGAGGGCGTTCAGCAACTGCTCGACAAGGGGCTCCAGGCTGGCCTCTTCGTTGAACAGCGGCACCACCACCGAGAGGTCCAGATCTGTTGCCATGGCCGCCAAATTAGGCCGGCAGGGCGCTGCCATCGTGACAGCGCACAACGCGACCGGCACCACGCAGCTGCTGGCGGTAGTGGCTGGCGACCAGATCGGTGTTGTGGGGTGCCAGGTCATCGATGGCCAGGCCGTCGCGACCATGCTCGCGGCCTGAACTGTGCAGGTAACGGCCCTCGCCCAGGTGCAGGCCCACGTGGGTGCAGCGTTGGGGTGTCCCGAAGAAGATCAGATCGCCGGGCCGCAGGGCGTGCAGCACTCCGGGGCGCACGGCGACCGGCTGGCAGAACCGTTCCTGCAGGTAGGCATCCCTGGGGATCCAGATGCCGGCGCTGGCAAAGGCCTGTTGCACCAGCCCCGAGCAGTCGAAGTTTGGGCCCAGGCTGCCTCCCCAGAGATAGTGGTTCTGCTGCTGCAGGGCCGCGTCGCCAAACGCCATGACCGCTGGCAGCCGTGCTGCGATTGCTGCTGCATCGAGCAGCTGGGGCTGGGGTGGGGCTGCCGCGACGGCCTGGCCCAGCAGATCCCCCAGCTCCAACCAACACGGGTAACCGTCGTCCAGCAGCCTGACGCGCAGTCGCTGCTCCCCACGGTCGGCGACCAACACCCGGAGGTGTCGGCCAGGCCACGCCTGGGTCGCCAATCCCCAGCCTTGGGGTCGGCTGTAGCCGTTGATCGGGGCTCGCAATTGCCACACCGTGCCGGGTTGCAGCAGTTCGGTTGCAGCCAAGCTCCCTAATCTCACCCAAACACCTGCCGGCAGTGATGGCGTTCTACAGCCCTGATCCGGCCATGGGCCAGTGTCTGGTCGATCTGGTGCGCGCGCTCGAGCAGGATGGGCGACCTGGCCTGGCCGACCAACTCTCGATCACCTGGGTGCGCTACCCCCAGTCGCAGCTCGAGCGAGCTGCCCTGCTTGACCCCCAGGCCTACTGGACCTTGCCGTGCCAAGGGGCACGTTGGCGCTCAGAGGTCCTGCGCTATCCGGCCAGCGTGGTCAAATTGGTGTACTTGGTGGCGGCTGAAGCCTGGCTGCAAGAGGATCTGCTGCGCGAGGAACCCGAGCTGCGACGGGCTTTGTCAGAGATGGTGGCGCACTCGAGCAACAACGCCACCGAACATGTGCTCGACCGCCTCAGCGGCACCACGGGGGGGCCAGAGCTGGCGCCTGCCGCCATGGCGGCCTGGGTCGAGCAACGGCAGTTGGTCAACCGCTGGCTGACCGGGTTGGACTGGCCCGAACTGGCGGGTGCCAACGCCTGTCAAAAGACTTGGGACGACGGTCCCTATGGCCGTGAGCGCATCTTCTATGGAGCGGACAACGCCAACATCAATCGGCTCAGCAGTGACGGGGTTGCCCGGCTGTTGATCGGCGTTATCGCTTCGGCGGTGGTGTCACCGCCAGCCTGCGGGCGGATGCGCAGTGTGCTGGCTCGCAGTCTCAATGGGGCCGAACGTGCCGCCGATCCCGAGAACCAGATCGATGGGTTTCTTGGTGCAGGCTTGCCTTCCGGGGCCCAACTGTGGAGCAAGGCGGGCTGGATGAGCCGCGCTCGCCATGACGCGGCCTACATCGAAGCCGAGGGCCATGCACCCACCCTATTGGTGGTGATGAGCGAAGGCGCGACCTGTGCCCGCGATGACCAGCTGTTGCCCGAAATTGCCCAGCGGTTGATGGCGGCAGTCCAAGGACGCGTCATCGCTCCTGAATCAGCAGTGCAGCGATAGAGCAACGCAGACTGATGTCTCGGTCACGATGGAATTCAACGGAGAGGGAGTCCTTAGATGTGACCCCAACTGATCAGCGATGACACGGGGAGACACATTCCCCTCACTTGTGGCAGTGGATTCCAACACCATTTCCAACACCACAAGAACAATGTCAGACAGTGCCAGCACTTACAGACCCAGGGCAATACACAAGAGGTTGTATTCGACGGAAGTTTGTGCTATAGTATCAGCAAGGATCAAGGGCAAATCAGCGATTCGCCCAGAAGTCTGATTATAAACCTTGCTAGTACATACTATGAACAGCGAAATCGCCCTCTTGGCGCTGAGGGATGTCGTCGACATTACACGGTTATCGAAGTCGACGATCTACAGGAAGATGAATACTGGTGATTTCCCGAGAAACTTGAATCTTGGTGGAAACTGCCGTCGCTGGTTGTTAAAGGACATCCAGTGCTGGATCAACTCGCTGAGTTGAGCAGGGAGGAAGAGAATGGCATTAACACAAAAGCAAATTCAGTCTTTGACGCCAAAGGAGAAACGGCAACAGTTTGGTTGTGGGGATGGTTTGAACATCATTATCGAACCAGTACACAAAGGGGGAGGCAAGTCATTTGAGGGTAGATACAGAATGAAAATAGACGGAATGACGAAGCAGATCCCAGTCAGGATCGGGGTTTATGGCAGCAAACTAGGTCAGTACTCGCTTCGTCAGGCGCTGACAAAGTGGAATGAGATCAAGCATTGGGAAAAACAAGAGAATCGAGATCCTCGCCAATTTGGCAAGGAGCAACCAGAACCCAGTTCCCTGTCATTAATAGACACTATAGATGCTTTTCTAAAAAGCAAGTCTCACTTAAAAGAGCACACACTCAAGAACTACAAGTTACAACTGGAGAATCAAGTCTTGTCAGCAATTGATGGCAACACATCACTAGTCGAAATGGAATGGGACAACGGAGGTCGGCAGAAAGTCATGGACATGAAGAAGCAGATCGAAGAACGTGGAAGTTATGACCAAGCAAATCGGGTTCAAAAAGTGCTTTCTCAGTGTTTTGACTATGCCATTGATCAAGGATGGATGAACAGGGGACAGAATCCCGCCGCCAAGCAGAGCAAGGACCAAGTACCAAAGCATGAGCGGCATCATCCAACCATTCCCTGGTCAGAAGTCCACGAACTAGTAGAACAAATCAACTTAAACAAGCGGTCGGCGCACACTCTTGTGGTCTTAAGCGTGAAGTTCATGCTGATGACCTTCTTACGTGCTGGAGCATTAGTCCGTCTGGAATGGGACTGGATTGACGAAGA
>VGQR01000158.1 GCA_016882345.1 Cyanobacteria bacterium K_DeepCast_35m_m2_023 | reverse complement strand
GCAAAAGCCGGTGCTCTACCTCTCCCACTACTTCAAGAGGCACCGCCAGGCCTATTACGACCATTTACAGGCCGTGCGTTAGCAGGGCGACTGGGAGGGCTGGCTGGCCTTCTTTCTGCGGGGTGTGGCCGAGGTGAGCCAGGAGGCGAGCCTCACGGCCCGCCGCATCCTGGCGTTGCGGGAACAGCACCGCACCCTGATCACCGACCACCTGGGCCGCGCCGCCGCCAACGGCCACCGGGTGCTGGAGAGCCTGTTTGACCGGCCGATTGTGAGTGTGAACGCGATTGAACAGTTGATCGCCACGACTTACCCCGCCGCCAACTCGCTGGTGGCCCGGCTGGAAGCCTTGGGCATCCTGCGGGAGATGACGGGCCAGAAACGTCACCGGCGCTTCTGCTATCAGCCGTATATCGAACTTTTCGGTGAGTCGCCGCAGGAGGTGGTGGCGTGATTGGGGATCTGAAGCCTTATGGGGAATACAAGGAATCGGGTCAGCCGTGGTCTGCTGCGGACACCCCAGACCTCAGCCCACCACGTCGCTGTGGGGGCTAGCGAAATCGCTGAGTTCAGGCTTGGGCCGCTCGATCGCCGCCGGCGGCTTGGGCATCAGGTCCTCGAGCTCGCACACCGGGAAGCGGTTGATTGCCTTGAGGGCGGTGCGGGCGTTGTCGCGCAGCTGCTGGCTCACGGCTTCGCAGTAGGGCAGCTGGGCCAGCAAATCGACGGTGCGGCGCAGCAGGCGCACCACATCGCCCTCATCAAGTGAGGTGTTGCCGATCACATCGCTCCAGCTGGTGCCCCGGGCCCAGGCCTCCACCAGCCCGGTGAGCTCGGGCTCCCACCAGATCGGGAAGGCCACCTTGGCCCGCTCCTGCTGGCGACCCAGCTCGCGCCGGATGCCGCGCAGATCGTGCAGGGCCTCGTCCACCGCCGGCGGTGGCGGGTAGCCGCACCACAGGTCGGGGCGGTTGACCTCGGTCGAGATCGCCTCGAACACCGCCGCCAGCTCGGGCGGCGGCAGTTCATCGAGGTGGCCGCTCATCAGCGCCAGCCCCAGCCACAGCTCGTTGTCGCCGCGCAGGGCGGCCACGGTGCGGCCGATCTCGGTGGGTTCGAGGCCCTCGTCGCCCCCCAGGGCGCCGAAGTGGCGCAGCACCTCGATCAACGCCAAAAAGGTGTCCCAGTGCCGGTTGGACCTGAAGTGCAGCAGCCGCTGGCGCTCCTCGAGCTCGAGGGCCAGCTCCTCGGTGCGGCGGCGGTGCTTCTTGAGCGCCTTGCGGTCGCCCCAGCGGTGGGCCGGGTGCAGCTCGAGCTCCTCCTCGAGCTGCTGCACCAGCTGGGCCTGCGACTGCACCTCGGCCGCCAGGTCGTACTGGGGGGTGTGCATGTCATGGCGGCGGGCCATCGAGGCCACCGCCAGAGCAAGGCCACCGCTGGCCTGATCGCCATGGCGCAGCTCGCCGGCGTGGCGCAGCTCCGGGGCCCCGAGTTGCTTGACCTGCAGACAGCTCAGTTCGGCATGCAGGCTCACCACCGACGAGCAGGGCAGCAAGATCCAGACGTTCTCTTCCGTGAGGCACAGCAACAGCGGAAACTGACCCGGGCCGTTGACCTTCTCGACCAGCACCGCCGGGGTGACACGACCCTTGAGCTGGGGTGCCTTGACGCTGAGCAACGAGCCCTCGCTGGCGAACTGCAGCGCCAGGGTGAGCTCGTGGGCCAGGGTCTCCTCGGCCTGGTTCTGCAGGATGCGCAGCAGGCGCCGCTCCTCGCGTAGGCGGCCGCGCTGCTTCTCGTAATCCTCAAAGTCTTCCCACGGCACATCGCCCGAGCCGTCCTCGAGTTGGGCGAGCCGCTCCTTGAGCTCGGCGATCGCCGCCTCGTCGTCGGCCAGATCGAGGGTGGCCAGGTAGCGGCCGAAGCTGCGCTCGACCAACTCCTTGGCCTTGGCCAGGTCGTAGCGCTGCAGCAGGTTCGTTACCATGCCGTAGCTGGGGGTGAACTGGCTGACCAGCGGGTCAGCCGGCGCCGTGGCCAGCTGGCCCGCCTCGCGCACCCCTTCAAAACGGCTCTGCACCGTGACCACATAGCCCTGCACATCGAGCCCACGGCGGCCGGCGCGGCCCGCCATCTGCAGAAACTCGCTGCCCATCAGCGGCCGATGGCCCCGCTCGGTGCGCTTGCTCAGGGCCGAGATCACGGTGGTGCGGGCCGGCATGTTGATGCCGGCGGCCAGGGTCTCGGTGGCAAACACCACCTTGATCAACCCCTGCTGAAACAGTTCCTCGATCAGCTCTTTCCAGGCCGGCAGCACGCCGGCATGGTGGGCGGCGATGCCACGCGTCAGCGCGTCGGCGTGGCCGCCTTCGCGCACCGCCTCGGGGGTGGCGGCCACAAAAACACGCAAGCGCGCCTCGATGCGGGCCTGTTCTTCGGGGGTGACCAGACAGACCTGTCCCAGGTCGCGCACGCCCTTGTCGCAGCCGCGGCGGCTGAAGATGAAATAGATCGCGGGCAGCATCTGCCGCTCGGCCATCTGGGCCACAACAAACCCCAGCGGCGGCGCCTCGGGCTGGGGCGGCTTCGGCGTTTTGGGACCCTTGCGCTGGTGACCCTTGGGAGCGCGCCACACCTTGCAGTTGGGGTGCAGGCCCGTGCCCTCATCGTTCAACAGCGGGTGCAGGCCCTTGGCACTGCAGAAGCTGAAGCTCAGCGGCACCGGCCTGAAATCGCTGTGCACCAATTGGGTGGGACCGTGCACCCGCTCGATCCAGTCGGTCAGCTGACCGGCATTGGCCACCGTGGCCGAGAGGGCCACCAGCTGCACCGCCGGCGGGCAATGAATGATCGATTCCTCCCAGACCGTGCCGCGCTGGGAATCGTTCATGTAGTGGCACTCATCGAGCACCACCGCCTCCACATCGGCCAGGGGGTCCTGATCGGGATGATCGATCTCCGCATAGAGCATGTTGCGGAAAATCTCAGTGGTCATCACCACAACCCGGGCCTCGCGGTTGAGGCTCAGATCGCCGGTGAGCAAGCCCACGTTGTCGGCCCCGAACTGCGCGCGGAAGTCGCGCAGCTTCTGGTTGGACAGCGCCTTGAGCGGCGTCGTGTAGAAGACCTTCTGGCCGTGGGCCAGGGCCCGGTGGATGACGTACTCGCCCACCAGGGTCTTGCCGCTGCCGGTGGGGGCGCTGACCACCACCGAGTGGCCCTGGTTCAGGGCATCGATTGCCTCGAGCTGGAACCCATCCAAAGGGAACGGGAACAGGGTCTCAAGCGCAGGAACGGTGGCCGTGGTGGTAGTGACGATGCCACTGGCGTTGTCGCTCAATCCTATGGGGCCATACCCTTGGCCGCCTGATCCAGACTGTGGCGACCACGCCGCTTGCGGTCCTTGGCAGAGCCATCCGCCTGGCAGAAGGAGCTTGCAGCCCAGCTAAACGCCCTGCCCAGCCAACGCCGGCGGCAGCTGCGCAGCTTCGCCGCCGGCACGGGCAGCAGCCTGGAGCCGCAGGCCCCCGGGGCAACAGGACTGCTCGACCTCGCCAGCAACGACTACCTGGGATTAAGCCAGCACCCGGCGGTGACTGCGGCGGCGAGCGCCGAGCTCCAGCGCAGCGGGCTGGGCGCCGGCGCTTCGCGCCTGGTGAGCGGCACGCGAACAGCCCACACGGCACTCGAATCGGCCCTGGCGACCTGGCTCGACCGCGACCAGGCCCTGCTCTTCCCCAGCGGCTTTCAGGCCAACCTGGCGGCGGTGAGCGCCCTCGCCGATCGCCACAGTCTGGTGCTGGCCGACCGGCTCATCCACCACTCGCTGCTGGCCGGCGTGCGCAGCGCTGGCGCGCGGCTGCAGCGCTTTCGCCACAACGACCTCGCCGATCTGGAGCGGCGACTCGCCGCCGCCCGCGATCACAGCCCAGGCCGCCGCCTGTTGGTGCTCAGCGAGAGTCTGTTCTCGATGGAGGGCACCAGCCCCGACGTCGCAGGGCTTACCGCGCTGTGTGAGCGGTTTGGGGCGGCGCTTGTGCTCGATGAAGCCCACGCCCTGGGGGTGCTGGGGCCTGGCGGCCGCGGCCTGGGGATGGGCCACAGCACCATCGCCCTGATCAGCGGGACCTTGGGCAAAGCCTTTGGCAGCGGTGGGGCGTTCCTGGCTGGGGATGCCACCACCATGGCCTGGATGCTGCAGAGCAGCGCCGCCTTTCGCTACACGACTGCATTGGCACCACCGCTGGCGGCCGGTGCCCTGGCGGCCCTGCGCTGGATCCAAACCGAGGATCACCAGGGGGCAGCGGTGGGCGAACGGCTGCTGCGGCGGGCCGCGCGCTGGCGCCAGGCGCTGGTGTCGGCGGGTTGGCCGCGGCCGGCCGGGGTCGGTCCGATCCTGCCGCTGCTAATCGGCAGCGATACCCGTGCCCTGGCGCTCCAGCAGCAGCTCGAACATGCCGGGCTGCTGAGCGTGGCGATCCGGCCACCCACCGTTCCAGAGGGCACCGCCAGGCTGCGATTGGTGCTGCGGCGCGACCTGCCGCGCGGCACGCTGGAGCGGTTGATCAAGGCCCTGGGCGCGCCATGAGCGAGCGACTGCAGATCATCGCCATGCATGGCTGGTGCGGCGACCAACACAGCTGGGATCCCTGGCTGAACAGCTGGGACACCAAGGGCTGGCGGTGGCGCCGTGGCGAACGGGGCTATGGCCAGGCCCAGCCAGACCTGCCCCAATGGGACAGCGCCGGCGGCTGCCGGCTGGTGATCGCCCATTCGCTGGGACCGCACCTGCTGGAGCCCGCAGTGCTGGCCGCAGCCGATGCCGTCGTGCTGCTGACCAGCTTTGGCCGCTTCGTCCCCGCCGGTCGATCCGGCCGCAGCACGCAGATGGCGCTCGACGGCATGGCCCGCGAACTGGCTGGTGCTGATCCCACGCCCATGCTGCGCAGCTTTTTGGCGCGGGTGGCAGCGCCCGAACCGGCCACCATGCTGCAGCGCACCCCGGTCGATGCCGGCCTGGGCCCTGCGGGATTGCAGCGCCTGCGCGACGATCTGAGCCTGATCGCCGGCAGCAGCGATCTGCTCGCCGCATTTCCACTGCAGGCCAAGGTGCTGCTGGTCCAGGCCGGTGCCGACCAGATCGTGGCCCCCGAGGCGCGTCAAGACCTTGCCACTCGCCTGCCCCAGGCCGATGTGGTGACCCTGGCCCGCGCCGGCCATGCCCTGATCGGCACCCCCACAGTGGGGCTGGTCAACGCGTGGATCGAAAGCCTGTTGCCCGCATGAGCCCGGCATCGCCCATCTGCCGGCGCTTTGACCAGCAGGCCGAGCAGTACGAACGGCTGGCCGGTCTGCAGCGGGGCATCGCCTGGC
>VGQR01000157.1 GCA_016882345.1 Cyanobacteria bacterium K_DeepCast_35m_m2_023 | reverse complement strand
CACTTCTTGAGCGCGTGACGCGTGCGCCGGATCAGCGTCAGCTCGCGGTAGTCAAGAAATTCCTGCAGCAGTTGCCGCAGCGTCAGTTGCACCGGTTGACCGTTGACCAGCGCCAGCAAAATCGCGCCAAAGTTGCTCTGCAGGGCGGTGCGCCTTTGCAGGTCGGCCAGTACCGTTTCGGCATTGGCGTCACGACGCAGCTCGACCACGACCCGCATGCCATCGCGGTCGCTCTCGTCGCGGATGTCAGCGATGCCACCGATCTTTCCGTCATTGACGAGTTCGGCCAGTTTCTCGATCCAGCCCGCCTTGCTGAGCTGGTAGGGCAGCTCGGTGATTACGACCGCACTGCGGCGGTGGCGGCCCTTGCCGGGCTGCACCTCTTCGATGTGGGCGACCCCACGCATCGGGATGCTGCCGCGGCCATTGAGATAGGTTTCGCGCAGGCCGCTACCGATCAGCACTTCGCCACCGGTTGGAAAGTCGGGGCCAGGCACCAGTTCCAGCAGCTTGTCGTCGCTGAGTTCGGGTTTGCGAACCAGGGCCACCAGGGCGTCGACCACCTCGCCGAGGTTGTGGGGGGGGATGCTTGTGGCCATGCCAACGGCAATGCCGCTGCAGCCGTTGAGCAACAGGAACGGCAACTGGGCCGGCAACACCGTCGGCTCCTGCTGGGAGCCGTCGAAGTTGGGGGCGAAATCGACGGTGTCGTCCCCGATCTCATCGAGCATCGCCTCGTTGGCGATCGGTGCCAGACGGGTTTCGGTGTAGCGCATGGCCGCCGGCGGGTCGTCGTCGACCGAGCCGAAGTTGCCGTGCCCGTCCAGCAGCGGGTTGCGGCTGGCAAAGGTCTGCACCAGGCGCACCAGGGCGTCATAGACCGCCTGATCGCCGTGGGGGTGGTATTTGCCCAGCACGTCGCCCACCACACGCGCGCATTTGCGGTAGGGCCGATCAGGGGTCAACCCCAGCTCGTGCATGGCGAACAGAATGCGCCGCTGCACCGGTTTGAGGCCATCGCGCACGTCGGGCAGGGCGCGCCCGACGATCACGCTCATCGCGTATTCGAGGTACGAGCGCTGCATCTCCTGATGCAGGGCGATCGGCTGAATGCGGGGATCTTCGGAACGCTCCTCGGCCATCCGGTGCTTGTGATGTGAGGCTGAAGGTGGCGCTCAGCCTACAGATCTTCTTCGGTCTGTCCTTCGGGCGAGGCATTGGCGTTGGCCCGTTCCACCACCGCTTTCAACTCGGGCACCGACAACAACTGCTGCGTCGCGGCCCTGAGCTTGGGTCCCCAGAGCTGTTCTTGCTGGTGGCTTTCGAGCACGTAATTGGGGTCGGCAGTCAGGGCCCGACTGGCCAGGCTGATCGCTTCGCTGTGGTGTTGCACCCCCTGGCTAAACAGGCCTGCGGCCAGCGCCAGATTGGGTTCTGCCGCGTCCGGCTTGATTGCCAGCACCCGCCGCCAGCGGGTGACGGCGGCGTTGGTGTCCCCCTGTTCGAACAGCACCAAGCCCTGGTTGTTGATCGCTTCCCAGAAGTCCTGTCGCAACCGTGCCGCCTGGTCCCATTCCTTGACCGCAGCCTGGGAGTTACCCAGCAACAGCTGGGCGTTGCCCAGGTCAAAGTGCGCTGCGGCATTGCGGCTGTCCAGTCGGATTCCCTGCTGCAGCAGGCTCACCGCCTCCTTGGGATTGCCGTTGCGCAGGGCCAGGGATCCTTCGGCAAACCAGATGCCGGCGTTGCGCGGATCGAGGTTCTTGGCACGGGCCAGGGAGACCCCCGCCTGTTTGTTTTGATTGCTGCGCAGCTGGGCTTCGGCCAACAGCACCCAGCCGCGTGGATCGTCGGGAAGCAGCTGCACCGTCAACGCAGCCAGTCGCGCCGCATCGGTCGCCTGGCCAAGGCGCAGCAGCCGTCCGGCCGCCTGGGCGATGCCCAGACCCGCGCCTTCCAGTTCGCTTTCGTTGGGGACGTAGACGTAGGGCACCAGGGCCCGGGCTGGCTGCAGAGGGGCCAGGACGCTGACGCCCGTGATGAGTCCCACGCTCAGCAACGGGGTGAACCACTGCTGGGCGATGGCACGGAATCGGCGGCGCCGGGCGCTGGGGGCCATGGCCTCTGGACTGTTCCGGTCAGCCTAGGGAGCGAATGTTGCGGCGCCACTGCTCGGGTTTGATGCGGCGCAGGGCCGAGGCGCGCAGGTTCTGATACCAGGTTTCCTCACTCCACTGCAACGCTTCGTCCGCCTGCAGGTTGAGCAACCAGGGGCGCGGCTGCAGGTCTGGGTCATCGCTGCTGGGCAGCGGTTGCCGGTTCCAGGGGCAGACCTCCTGGCAGATGTCACAGCCGGCCACCCACGGGGCCATGGCCGTGCGCACCGCTGCCGGCAGGGTGGCGTCGCGATTTTCGATCGTGTGGTAGGCGATGCAACGGCGGCTGTCGACCACAAACGGTTCGACGATGGCGTCGGTCGGACAGGCGTCGATGCAGGCCGTACAGCGACCGCACAGCGGCTCGGCTGGCGCGTCGGTCGGCAGCTCCAGGTCCAGCAGCAGGTGGCCCAGGAGCAACCACGACCCCTGGCGGCGGTTGATCAGGTTGCTGTGCTTGCCGATCCAGCCCAGTCCGGCTTCTTCGGCCCAGGCCTTGTCGAGCATGGGGGTGCTGTCGACGCAGGCGCGCCACTGCACCCCAGGGCGCTGTGTTTCCAGCCAGCGCCCCAGCCGGCGCAGGCGCTGGTCGATCAGTCGGTGGTAGTCGCGGCCCCAGCCATAGCGCGCGACCGCCAGGGACCCCGGGGCCCGCTGCTGATCGACGTAATAACCAAGGCCCACCGCCAGCACGCTGCGCACCCCTGGCAGCAGGGTCTCCAGTTGCCGGCGGCGGGGATCGGCCATCCAGCCCATCTGGCCCTGATGTCCAGCCGCGAGCCAGCTCTCCAGGGCAGCCGTGCGCAGGGTCAGGCGCGGGCTGCCGGGGATCGCCGCGATGCCAACAGGGTCAAAACCCTGGTGCCTGGCCGCATCCTTGAGGGCGCTGGCGAGCTGGTGAGGGTCGGTTGCAGTGGCCCTGGCGGTTCGGCTTCCCACCCGTACAGTGCGCCCATCCCCGCAAGTCTGCAGCGGAAATCCCGTGAGTTCTGTTCCCACCGGTCGCCTGGCCCCTGTGTTGCGCTGGATCGGCATCACCCTGGTGGTGCTGCTCGCTCTGCAGCTGCTGGTGTTGTTCAGCGGCTGGAACTGGGCTGAAGAGAGTTTCCGGCAGCTCTTCGTTCAGATTCTCGTCAGCCAGGCCCCCATGCCCCTGGTGGGGCTGGTGCTGATGCTCATCGGCGCCCGGCTCGAAGGGCAACAGGGTCGCACCCCCCTGCGAATCACCAGCGCCGTGCTCAGCATCGTGTTGGCCCTCGGCATGCTGATCGCGATTCCCGTGTCGATCAGCGGTGATCGCGCCATGTCGGAGCAGGCCGACCAGCAACTGCAGGCTGGCAAGGGCCAGCTCGCGATGATGCGTTCTCAGATGGCGGCAGCCACACCCGAGGCCCTCGATCAGTTGGTTGCACAGGCCGAGCAGGCCGGTCAGCTTCCCGCCAAGGCCACTCCCCAGCAGAAGCGCGACCTGGTTAAACAGCTCATGTCCCGCCAGGTCCAGCGCGCCCAGGATCAACTGGACCAACAGCAGAAAGCCCGTGACATCAGCGTCAATCAGCGTCGCATCGGCGGCACCGCCAGTGCCGTCGTCCTGTTGGTGGCGTTTGTGTTTCTGGCCCTTGCCGCTCTGCTGTGACGGTCTTCCGGACCGACTGTTCCGGTTTGGCAACCCCTACGGCTGGCTAAGTTGCCATTTGGTCAATTGGCCCGCTCAGGGGTAAATCGGTGGTGCCATCCAGTCCCAAGCCAGATGAACCGCTGGGCAACAGGCTCCAGCAGGATCTCAAGAACGACCTGATCGCCGGGTTGCTGGTGGTCATCCCTCTGGCGACCACGATCTGGCTGGCGACCACGGTCAGCCGCTTCGTGCTTGCGTTTCTGACCTCGATCCCCAAGCAGTTCAATCCCTTCAACACCCTCAATCCGGTGTTGCAGGAGCTGATCAACCTTGGTCTGGGCTTGTTGGTGCCGTTGCTGGCGATCCTGCTGATCGGCCTGATGGCTCGCAACATCGTTGGGCGTTGGCTGCTCGAGTTCGGCGAGGGCACCCTGCTCCGCATCCCCCTGGCGGGGTCGGTGTACAAGACGCTCAAGCAACTGCTCGAGACCTTTTTGGGCGGCAATGCCACCCGCTTTCGTCGTGTTGTCCTGGTCGAGTACCCCCGCGAAGGCCTCTATGCCCTTGGCTTTGTCACAGGGGTGCTGGGCAGCTCGTTGCAGGCCGATTTCAAAGAGACCATGCTGAGCGTGTTCATCCCTACAGCCCCCAATCCCACGACCGGTTGGTATGCCGTGGTGCCCGAGCGGTCGGTGCGTGATGTCAGCCTCTCCGTCGAGGATGCGTTCCGCACCATCATTTCGGCCGGCATCGTCAGTCCTGATGACGAGCGTGCACAGACCTCCACACGCAGTTTTTCCAGTCTTCTGGCCCAGTTGCGGGCCCCTTAGCTGTCCTGATGCAAAGTCGAACCATTGCTCGAGAACTGGCCCTGTTGATGCTGGGTCAGATCAGTGATCGCGGCCAGGCTTCGGTCGCACGCGACGGCTCTACTGAGCTGTCTGATCGCTCCTTCACCGATCTGTTGCATCAGGCCCTGGCCGGGTTGCACCAGCATGTTCGCGAGGCTCTCGATCGTTCGGCCGAGGATCTGCAGGCCGCCGAGCAGCATCTGCTCGACAGCGAGCTCCAAGACGCTGGCGAGGGCGAGTCGCAGCTGAACGTCCAGCAGCAGGCTGTGCAACTGCCCCGCGTACGCCAACATCTCAAGGATGGTCTGACCGCGGCTGAGCAGGCTCTCAACCGTTTGTCGGCGGCGCTCGAGCTTCCCCGGGTGCTGTTGTTGGCTGATCAGACCGAGGTCCGCCGCGATGCCATTGCCCGCGCCAAGGCGGTGCTCAGCAATCGCGAACAGATCGACCACAGCCTCGATCGGGTGATGGAAGGCTGGCGGTTGATGCGTCTCCCCCGCATCGACCGCGACATCCTGCGTTTGGCCGCCGTCGATCTGCAGGCGTTCGGCACCCCACCGGCCGTCGCCTGCAACGAGGCCGTCGAACTGGCTCATCGCTACAGCGATGAGCAGGGTCGCCGCATGATTCATGGCGTGCTGCGTCGGCTCACCAACGCCTCCACCAGCTCCTGAGCGAACCTCGGCATCCCATGGTTTACGACTGGTTCAACCGGGCCCCTGCGGAGCCAGAGGCTCCGGCCCAAGACACTCCTGAGACCGC
>VGQR01000156.1 GCA_016882345.1 Cyanobacteria bacterium K_DeepCast_35m_m2_023 | reverse complement strand
GGCTATGGTTGCCCGTCCAGTTCCGGCTGCCTGGTCCGTGACCGCTCCCTCCTGCCTTCAGGTCTGATCACGCCATGGCTTCCCCTGTCGACCCCCGGTCTTCGCGGTACCGGTTCGTTGGTCCGCTTGCCCTCGCCCTGACCCTGCCCCTGGCGGCGTGCAAGGGCGCAGACTCCGGCGCTGGCTCGGCTCGAGGTCCATTGCCGGTGCAGACCCAACCGGTCCAGACTGGAATCTTCCGGGACGTCGTGGAGACCGTCAGCACTCTCGAAGCGCTAGATGAGGTCTCTCTGGCTGCCCAGGCGGGCGGACGCATCGAGCAGTTGCGCGTTCGCCAGGGTGATCCGGTGCAGGCGGGGCAGTTGCTGCTGGTGCTCGACCAAACCCAGGCCAGGGCTGACGTGGCACGGCTCAAGGCTGAGGTCGAAACCAATCGCCTCAACTATCAGCGCTACGAATTCCTGGTGAAGCAGGGGGCCGCCAGCGCGATCCAGCGGGATGAGCTCAGACAACGGTATGTGGCGTCCCGCCAGCAACTGATCGCCAGCGAAGCTGACCTGGGCTTCCGAGACCTGAGGGCACCGATCAGCGGAACAGTCGGCGACGTGTCCGTGAAGGTGGGCGACGTGATCACGGCCGGCCAGCCATTCACCAGCATCATCCGCAACAACCGCCTGCTGGCCCGGGTGGAGGTACCTGCTGTCTTCACCGGGCGCTTGCGCCCTGGACAGACCGTGGTGCTGATGGATCCGGCGAATGGCCGTCCGATGGCCCAGGCACCCGTGCGCTCCATTGATCCTGGAGTGAGCAGCAATACCCAGACCCTCCTCGTCAAAGCCGAGTTCGACAACGCGGAGAAGATGCTGCGCACGGGACTGCGCACCCGGACCCAACTGATCCTTGATGAGAGGGTGCAGCCGTCGGTGCCCTTTGCCGCGGTCACGCAGCAGTCTGGTCAGACCTTTGTGTTCCGTCTGGGCACCCTGGCGGAGCTGCGCCGCAATCCGGGACGGGTCAACCTCGAGCCTCTCGCCCGCATGCCCGGCGAAACGCCGTTGGCGCTGCAGACCCCGTTGAAGCTCGGTGCGCTCCAGAACCAGCGCTACCCCGTGCTGGGAGGCCTCGATCCCGATGCCAGGGTGATCACATCCAATCTGATCAATCTCCGGCACGGCATGCCTGTGAAAGCGAATTGAAATTCATTCGCACTCCGCATCACACTCCGCAAGGATCACCCAACAGCACCTGTGTCTCCTTCGAATAATTTCATCGTCAGGCCTGTCCTCACCACTGTGTGCAGCCTGATCATCGTGATTGCAGGGCTGATCTCAATCCCGCTACTCCCTGTTGAGAACCTGCCGGATATTGCACCATCAACGGTCAATGTCAGTGCACTCTACGGCGGGGCTGATGCAGTCACCGTGGAGCAGGGCGTTACCAATGTGCTGGAGCAGCAGATCAATGGCGTCGAGAACATGGATTACATCACGTCCAGCAGCTCAGCTGACGGACGGAGTGAAATCACCGTCTCCTTCGCCAGCGGCACCAACGGTGATATCAACCAGGTCAATGTTCAGAACAGGGTTTCTCTGGCAAACCCGTCCCTGCCGGACGAGGTGAGGCAGTCAGGTGTTGTTGTCAACAAGGCCTCCAATAACATCCTACTCGTATACAACTTTGTCAGCGAGGATCCCGAGAAGTTCACATATTCCGCCGAGACCATCAGCGGCTTGCTCGACCAGAACCTGACCGATGCAATCCGCAGAATCCCCGGCGTTGGAGACCTCACCTACTTCGGCGAGAGAAAGCTGGCGTTCCGTCTCTGGCTCGATCCCGACAAGCTCACCGCCTTTGGTCTCACCTCCAACGATGTGGTTGAAGCCCTGAGCAGTCAGAACCGCCTGGTGCCGGCCGGACAAGTGGGAGGAGAGCCTGCGCTGAAGGGTCAGGAATTCACGTTTACCGTTCAGCTGAAAGGTCGATTGGTCAGCGAAGAGGAATTCAACGACCTTATCATTCGTACTACGCCTGATGGCGGCATTCTGCGTTTACGCGATGTGGGCAGAGCCTCACTGGGTGGTGAGAATTACGCCCTCACGGCCACGGATATCCGAGGGGTTCCTTCCGTTGGGATGGCGGTTTACCAGCTGAGTGGCACCAACGCTCTGCGCACCTCGGCGGGCATCAAGAAAGTGCTGGACGACTTCCAGTCGGTGATGCCGGTAGGACTGAAGATGGAAAAGATCTATGACAGCACCGACTTCATCAACGCATCGATCAAGGGGGTGCTTGGTTCCCTGCGTGATGCCGTGATGCTCGTAGTGCTTATCCTGTTTCTGTTTCTGCAGAACTGGAAAGCAACCCTGGTTCCCGGCATCGCCATTCCCGTCGCCCTCGTAGGCACCTTCGCTCTCGTCAACGCTCTTGGCTTCTCGCTGAACCAGCTCACCCTGTTCGGACTGATTCTGGCCACAGGCCTTGTCGTGGATGACGCCATCACAGTGATTGAAGACACCTCAACCAAAAAAGCCCAGGGGGGTGTCAGCGCCGTACAGGCTGCCATGGGCACGATGGAGGAGCTGTTCAGTGCTGTCATCGCGACGTCAGTTGTGCTGTTTGCAGTGTTCCTACCGGTGCTGTTTTTCCCGGGTGCCACGGGCACCATCTACAAACAGTTTGCAGCAACAATCATCTTTTCAGTCGCCATCTCCACCTTCAACGCACTCACCTTCTCTCCGATGCTTTCGGCCCTGCTTCTGGCCAATCCCGGTGAGCCTCCTTCACGTCGCACCTATGCCATTGCAGGTGGTGCGATTGGCTTCATCTATGGCTTGATGGCGGGCTGGACTGGAGTACTGGGAACCCTGATGGCTGTGGGCATCGGACTTCTGGTGGGCTATCTCGCCAAATTGATCACCGGTCTCCCCCTGCGTCTGCCCTGCGTGGTCGGCGGTGCCGTGAGTGGCCTGCTGCTGGCCGGGGTGGAACGGCCCATTCCCGTGCTCCTCTTCACAGCCCTCGGGATTGCGGCGGGATGGTTCACTCCATCCATTTTCCGGCGATTCAATGCCCTGTATGGCCAACTGGAGGGTGGGTATCACGGCCTTCTGGAGTGGGTTCTGCACCGGCGAGGGCTCGTCATGACAGTGCTCGCGGGGGGAATCCTGCTCACTGGAGTGGCCTTCCGCGCCATCCCCAGTGGCTTTGTTCCCATCGAAGATCAAGGCTATGCCCTCGGCATCGTGCAGGCTCCCGATGGCGGATCAATTCAGGTCACACAGCGCATCAACGACCAGGTCGGCGCCATTCTGCGGGATGAAGAGGACATCACGGCCGCCTCCCTGTTCAGCGGAGCCAGCTTTGATGGCAATGCTCCCAACAAAGGCCTCTTTTTCTTCGGCACCCGGCACTGGGATGACCGTGCCTCCCGAGACCAGGCCGTGGGTGCCATCACCCAGCGCCTGAACCGCAGATTTGCAGCCGAGATCCAGGATGCACGGGTTGTGGTGATCGAGCCTCCCGCCATTCCCGGCTACGGCTAGTCAGGAGGTTTCGAATTCCAGCTCCTCGATCGCAGTGGAGGGCGCTACGACCTGCCGGAATTCTCTGAGGCCTCCGGCCAGCTCATCCGGGCTGCCAATGGCGACCCGACCTTCAGCCGCACACCGCCGGTGCGTACCCAGTTTTCACCCTCGGCACCGCAGCTGGCCATCGACGTGGATCGCGATCGCCTGGCTTCCCTGGGCGTGGACTTTGGCAGCGCCATGCGCTCATTCAGCGTGAACTTCGGGGGTCTCTATGTCAATGACACCTTCCAGGATGGCAAGGTGCGGCGGGTGTTTGTGCAGGCCGACGACGCCAGCCGTGCCACCCCAGAGCGTCTCAAGACGCTCTATGTCAGCAACAACAAGGGGGAACAGATCCAGCTCTCGGAGTTCTTCCGTGTGCGTCCCATTGAAGGGCCCAACGTGATCCCCCACTTCAACCTCTACCGCTCGATCAAGATCGAGGGCGAACCGGCAGCAGGCAACAGCTCCGGCCAGGCGATCAACGCCATGCGCAGGATCTTTGACTCCCAATCGCTGCAGGGCCTTGGGTTCGACTGGACGGGAATCTCTCGTGAAGAGGTGAAGGCCGGCTCCCTGGCCATTGTGATCTTCGCCCTGGGCATCCTGGTGGTGTATGTGGTGCTAGCCGCTCAGTACGAGAGCTATGCAGACCCCCTGATCATCCTGATGACGGTGCCCACCGCAATGCTGGGGGCCTTGATCTTCCTGGCTGTCCGCGGAGAGGTGCTGAACATCTACGCCCAGGTGGGTCTGGTGATGTTGATCGGCCTAGCCGCCAAAAACGGGATTCTGATCGTCGACCTGGCCAACCAACGCATGGCCGCAGGTGCCACTGCCATCGAAGCCGCCCGGGATGCGGCGCGATCCCGCCTGCGGCCGATCATCATGACCGCCATCTCTTCCCTGTTCGGCTTCCTGCCCCTGGTGCTGGCCAGCGGAGCAGGTGCCCGCAGTCAGGCCTCCCTCGGCACGGTGGTCTTCGGGGGACTGCTGGTGGCCACCGTGCTCTCGCTGCTGGTGGTGCCCGTCTTCTACGTGGTGGTCAAGACCCTGGTGGGTGGCAATCCGGAAGTGCCGCTCTCCGGCTCCGAATCGACGGGGGGCTGAACAGAGGCCCCATGCAAGGCTTTCATGCGACCCACTGCATGCCTCGGATGCTCCCTCGTCCTCTCCCATGACCGTGCCGGGCTCCCAGCAGAACCCACCGCCACTCCGGCCCCGGCCCATGAGCGGCCGGAAGGTGGTGACCGCCCTGCTGGTGGGCGTGGCGATCGGCTGGTGCGTCGGTCTGTTTCTGGAGTCGATCGTCGCCAACACCCCCAACACCATCGACCCTCAGGAGTTGCGCTGGCTTCGCCGGCTGGTGGGTGCGGCCGGAGGCCTCGCTGGCCTCGCAATCGAGGCCATCCGCCAGTTGCAGGCAGCGAACCCTGATCCCGCCTACCACCGCCGCAGCCGCCTCAAGCGCTGAAGAACAGCAACGGTGGAGGAGGGATCTCAGCCGAGGATCGAGGCCAGCAGGCGACGACCATCCAGACCACCCGTGGCCGGATCGCAGGCCCGTTCGGGATGGGGCATCAGCCCGAGCACGTTGCCCGCGGCATTCGTGAGGCCCGCCACGTCACCCACCGATCCATTGGGATTGGCCTGGTAGCGCAACACGACCTGGCCACCCAGTTCCAGCTCAGCCAGCAGGTCGGGACTGCACTGGTAGCGGCCTTCCCCGTGGGCAATGGGCAGGGTGATCGATTCGCCGGGCCCATAACCCTGCAACCAGTGGCAGTGGGCCGGCTGAACGGTGAGGGCCGCCCCCTCGCAGAGGAAATGAAGCCTGGCATTGCGGGTGAGGGCGCCT
>VGQR01000155.1 GCA_016882345.1 Cyanobacteria bacterium K_DeepCast_35m_m2_023 | reverse complement strand
CACCCATTTGCGTACATTTTACCGCCAGAAACTGGTCATATCCATTGCGGCGCAACTGGTCTGACCTTATTCAGGAGGCCCTAATTGCTGGCTTGTACCCACCGCAGAGCGGCCGCATACGTTATGGCCCGTACAGCAGTGTCGACATCCATGCCGATGCGCTGCGCCAGCAGGTGGTGTTGCTGCCCCAGGAGACCAGCTTCCTCAACCGCTCGATCTTCGAAAACTTTGTGTTTGCCCATCCGGGCATTCGCTTTGAACAGGCGCGTCAGTTGTGTGCCCTGACCCTCGCTGACGATTTCATCCGCGAGCTTCCGGATGGCTACCAGACCGTTCTGGGCGAATTCGGCGTCAACCTGTCGGGCGGACAACGCCAGCGACTGGCCCTGGCACGGGCCCTGGCCACCAATCCAGCGGTGCTGATTCTTGATGAATCCACCTCGGCCCTCGATCCGGTGCTTGAGAACCGGCTGATGGAGCAGTTGCTCGACCATCGCCGCGGGGCGACCACGGTGCTGATCAGCCACAGGCCATCGCTGATCCTGCGTTGTGACTGGATCGTCTACCTCGAGCGGGGACAGGTGCGCCAACAAAACACGCCGGCCCAGTTGCGTGCCACACCCGGCGTGGCTCCTTTTCTTCAACCGTCGGGATGACCACCATGGCTGATCCATTACCCGTGCTGCTGTTGCCAGCCAGTGCCGACGATGTCTTTCCCGATCTCTCGCGCCATGTTCGGCGCCTGGGTTGGCAACTGCTGGTTGCGGTGGCGGGCAGTGCGGTGGCCGCGGCGTTCTGGCCCCTGAACGAAACCGTGCGCGCTGCCGGCGTGGTGCGTCCGTCCGGCGAAATCACCCAGGTGCAGAGCGTGTTGGGCGGCACCTTGCAGCAGGTGCTGGTGCGTCAGAACCAGCAGGTGCGCGCTTCGCAGGTGCTGGCGGTTCTCGACCAAGGCGGCCTGCGCGATCAGCGGCGCCAACTGCTGGCCGAGCTCGGGGCGCTCGAGCAGCAGCGCCAGCAGAGCCTGATGCAACGGCTGTCCCTGGCCCAGCAGCTCAGAGCCTTGCAGCTGCTGAATCAGGCCAGTTTGCGGGCGTCGCGCGGGGTCGTCGATCAGGCCAGGGCGACCTTGCAGTTCAACAGCACTGAACTGCAGCGCTACCGCCAGTTGCAGCGCAGCGGTGCCGTGTCCCGCAGCCTTGTCGATGAGAAACAGGCCCGCAATCTCGTCAGCGCCGCCGAGATGCAACGGGCCATCCAGGGGGTGTCCGAGCAGCAGGCCCGGGGTTGGCAGGACTTTGCCCGTCTGCGGGAATCGTTGGCACAGACGAGCAGTGCCGCCCAAGAGCAGACCCGTCAGGTCGCCGATCGGCGCACCCGACTGCGGGAGGTTGAGCGCAACCTGGCCCAGAGTCTCATTCGTGCGCCGCTGGCCGGTTCGGTGGTCTCCACGGCGCTGCGCCATCGCCAGCAGGTGCTGCGTCCGGGCGAGCTGGTGGCCTCCATCGCTCCGCTCGGACGCGCGTTCGAGGTCAAGCTGCGGGTGAGCGATCGCCAGGTCTGTCAGCTGCGACCCGGTCAGCACGCCGTCCTGCAGGTGCTGGGCTGTCCCCGTGGCGAATTTGGCGTGTTGCCGGCCACGGTGCAGGCCATCTCGGCCGACACCCTGCGGGGTGGCCGTTATGAGGTCTCACTGCTGCCCAGCAGCGTGCGGTTGCGGCGCGGTCAACGGGTTTGTGATCTGAAGCTCGGCATGGAAGTCAAGGGTGATGTGATGACGCGCAGCACCACAGTTGGTCAGTTCTTGCTCAACAAACTGCAGGCCGCTGGTTGATGCAGCAAAGCTGACGCATTGTCTTGCGCAGCATCCTTCAGCCCAGTTGAGCATGAATAGCTTAGATTTGCCTTTTTGATCTGCCAACATGCGACATCTGGTCACGGGTGGGGCGGGCTTTATTGGATCCCATCTGATCGACAGATTGCTTCAGGGCAATGATGCATCTGTGATTTGCCTTGACAACTTTCAGACTGGCAATCAGTGCAATATTGCCCACTGGCTCGGCGATGAGCGCTTTCGGTGCTGCGGCATGATGTGCGGGAGCCCATGCATCTCGAGCGTGCTTTGGGTGCTGATTTGAGCCACTGCAGGGTTGATCGCGTCTGGCATCTGGCTTGTCCGGCCTCACCAGCTCAGTATCAGAAGAATCCGATTGCAACAGCCAAGATCAATGTGTTGGGCACGCTCAACATGCTGGGCCTCGCCAAGCAGCATGGGGCTCGCTTTCTATTGGCTTCGACCAGCGAAGTGTATGGCGATCCCTTGAAAAGCCCTCAACGCGAGGACTATCTCGGCAATGTCAGCTGTACGGGGCCCAGGGCCTGTTATGACGAGGGCAAGCGCCTTGCTGAGACCCTCAGCTTCGATTACATGCGCGTGCATGGTCTGGCCGTGAGGGTGGCCCGGATTTTTAACACTTATGGTCCGCGGATGGCGCTGGATGACGGACGTGTCGTCACGACCTTCATCCACCAGGCGCTCGCTGCTCAGCCGCTGACTGTTTTTGGCGACGGCACTCAGACGCGTTCGTTCTGTTATGTGGATGACCTTGTTTCGGGTCTGATGGTGTTGATGGAGTCAACGCTTTGCCAGCTTGTCAATCTTGGTAATGATGCTGAGATGTCGATTGCTCAGTTGGCTGAGCGAATCGTTGCCCGCCTTCGGCCGGGTTTGCAGGTTCAACAATTGCCATTGCCTCAGGACGATCCCCGTCAGCGTCGTCCGGATCTTCGCCGCGCCGAGCGGGATCTGGGCTGGAGTTCGCAGATTTCGTTGGCCGATGGTCTCGAGCGCACCCTGGCGGCCCTCGCCACAGAGACCCGGCAGCCTTTGGCGTCGATCACGCCGTAGGTCAGGCGACTGTTCAACACCAAATTGCTGTATCCGATTTGAATCATGGTCCAAAACATTTGCTGTATTGGCGCCGGTTATGTCGGCGGTCCCTCGATGGCGGTGATGGCTGATCGCCGTCCAGGCCTCGACATCAACGTTGTCGATCTGGATCAGGACCGCATCGACGCCTGGAACAACCTTGGCAACAGCACGTTGCCTGTTTATGAGCCCGGACTTGAGGCGGTGCTCAGTCGCGTGGCCGCTCGCAACCTGCGGTTCAGCACCGATGTCAGCAGCGCCATTCGCAAGGCTGACATGGTGTTTCTCTCGGTGAATACACCCACGAAACGCAATGGCCATGGGGCCGGTGCGGCGGCTGATCTGACCTACATCGAGCAGGCGGCGCGTCAGATCGCCGAACAGGCCTGCGGTACCACCATCGTTGTCGAGCGTTCCACCTTGCCGGTGCGCACGGCCGACGTGTTGCGGAGCATTTTTGCCAATGCACCCTCGGCTCGCTTCGAGGTGCTCTCCAACCCAGAGTTCATGGCCGAAGGCACGGCCATCAGCGACCTCGAGTGCCCTGACCGGGTGCTTGTGGGTGGCAACTGCGAGCGTTCGCTCGACGATCTCGCCGGCATCTATGCCCATTGGGTTCAGCCCGAGCGCATCATTCGCACCAATCTCTGGTCGTCGGAGCTGGCCAAGCTCACCGCCAATGCGTTTCTGGCCCAGCGCATCAGTTCGATCAACAGCATTGCGGCCGTCTGCGAACAGACCGGCGCCGATGTGGATCAGGTGCGCCAGGCCATCGGCAGCGATTCGCGGCTCGGCTCCCGTTTTCTCAGCCCTGGACCCGGTTTTGGGGGCAGTTGCTTCAAGAAGGATCTGCTCAACCTGATCTATCTGGCCGAGCACTACGGCCTGACGCCTGTGGCTGAGTACTGGCGTGCCGTGGTCGCGATGAACGACTGGTCGCAACAGCGCCTGTCGCGCATGATCGTGCGGCAGTTGTTCGGCACGCTCACCGCCAAGACGATCGCGATTCTTGGCTTTGCCTTCAAGGCCGACACCAACGACACCCGCGAAAGTCCGGCGATTGCGATCTGCCGGGAGCTCCTGGCTGAAGGGGCCCATCTGGCGATCCATGACCCCCGCGTCGACGAGGCAGCCGTGCAGCAGGCGCTGCTCGATCCGGCAGTGCCAGCCCCTTTTGCCCAGGGCTCCTTCCGGGTTGAGACCGAGTTGGCTGCGGTGTTTGACCAGGCTGATGCCGTTGTGTTGCTGACCGACTGGGCTGAGTATCGCGATCTCGACTGGCGCCGCGTGTCCCAGCTGATGCGCCGGCCGGGCTGGGTGTTTGATACGCGGCGGGGGACCGATCTGGCGGCCGCCCGCGCCTGCGGTCTGGAGACCTGGGCGATCGGCTGCGGGGAGCGGCTGCGATGAGCACGGTTCTGGTCACCGGCGGCGCCGGTTATGTGGGATCCCATGTGATTCCTGGTCTGCTGCGGCGCGGGCATCAGGTGGTGGTTTTTGACAACCTCAGCCGCGGGCATCGCACCACCATTGACCACCTCGGCGTCACGCTGGAGCACGGCGATCTCAACGATGCCGAGGCGTTGCGACGGCTGTTTGCGCGCCACAGCTTCAGCGCGATTCTCCATTTCGCCGCTCTCGCCTATGTCGGCGAGTCGGTGCACATCCCCGACGCCTATTACCGCGTCAATACGGCCGGCACCCTCAACCTGTTGCAGCAGGCCCTTGCCGGCAATGGCAGCAAGCTGCCGCCGCTGGTGTTCTCTTCGAGCTGTGCGGTGTTCGGTGTGCCCGAGACCCTGCCGCTGAGCGAGACCAGCGTCCAATCGCCGATCAGCGCCTACGGCCGCAGCAAACTGGCGGGCGAATGGCTCCTGGCTGACATGGGGCGGGCCTACGGCCTGCGCTCGGTGGTGCTGCGCTACTTCAATGCAGCGGGTGCCGATCTGGCCCATGGGCTCGGCGAGCTGCATCAGCCGGAAACCCACCTGATCCCGCTGGCGATTGGCGCTGCGCGGGAGCGCCGCCCGCTGCAGCTGTTCGGCAGCGACTTTGCGACGCCCGATGGCTCGGCCATTCGCGACTTCGTGCATGTGATCGACCTGGCTCAGGCTCACTTGCTGGCCCTGGATCACCTGTTGGACGGTGGCGCTAGCGATCAGTTCAATCTGGGCAGCGGGACCGGAGTTTCCGTGCGCCAGGTCGTGCGCGAGGTCGAATCGTGCCTCGGTCTCGATGTGCCGGTGCAGTTGGCCCCGTGCCGACCAGGCGATCCGGCCGCCCTGGTCAGCGATTCGCGCAAGGCCCAACAGGTGCTGGGCTGGCGACCACAGCACTCGAGCCTGCAGCAGATGGTGGCCGATGCGGCGGCCTGGGATCTGCGCCAGCGCCTTCTGGCGGCCGCCCTCAGGGAGCAAAGCCATGTCAGGGGCTGAGCCGCGCGTTGTGCCTGTGCTGAGGCCATCGCAGCAGGCCGTTCTGTTGGCCCTGGTGCTGATC
>VGQR01000154.1 GCA_016882345.1 Cyanobacteria bacterium K_DeepCast_35m_m2_023 | reverse complement strand
GGGCCCTCAGCTGCAGATCCCAACGCCCTTGGGTCCATTGGCCCGTTGCCTGCAGTTGCAAGCCTCCCCCGCCCCTGCGGGGCCTGAGGCTGGCGTTCAAGTTGAGCCGCCGCTGCTGCAGGGGCAGCTGCAGTGCACCGCTCAGCTCCCAGCGCGAGCGGTTGGGCTCGAGCTCCAGTTGCAGGGGCTGGGGAAGGCGAACGCGCAGGTCGAGGCGCGGCGGCGGCTGCCCCGCTGTTTTAGGGGGCAGCACCCACAGCTGGCCGCGGCGGTTCGGCCGCAGCCGCGCCACGCCCGGCCCGGGGGTGACCTGCAGCACCAGCGCCCCCTGGCGCACGCTGGCCAGCGGCGCCAGCGTGACGCTCAGGCCCTTGAGCTGGACGCTCGAGCGGCTCTCGCCCCGCGGCTCGATGCTGCTGGGGCCCAGGGCCAGCCCCCAGGGCTGGAGGCTGCGGTAAGACCCCAGCCGCACCGGTTGGCCCAGCACAGCGCCCAGAGTGCGTTCGAGCTGCGGGCTTAGGCGATCGACCAGCGCGGCCGCAGCGCGGTCGGCCAAGGCAAGGCTAAGGGCGACCGTCCCAAGGGCACCGGCACCGATCAGCAAGGGGCGCCTGAGCCAGTACAAATTCACCATTTCCCTGACGGGGTCAGGGCCAGCGTTTGGCGCAATAGTAGGGGCTTGATCTGATTGAGCAAGCCCCCATGCCCACCGATCCAATCCTGCTGGAAGCCGGCCGCTGGCTGGGACTGGCAAGCGGGGTGTTGTTCGCGTTGATGCTGCTGGGCTTTCGTCTGGGTTGGGGCATTCGCTTCCGGCTGGTGGGGGTGACCAGCTTCACGACCCTGCTGGCCATCGCCTGTGTGTCGTTTGCGATCAGCTACCGCCCCAGGGTCACTGTCGCTGGAGCCGTGCCGGTGCCGGTGGTGTTCGACAACGGTGCCGATCTGGTGATCGCTGCGGCGCCGGTCGGCCTGGAGCCGGCCGCCGCCGCCCCCAGCATCGAGCAGGTCGCGCTCAATTTGCGCGGCAGCGGCCGCAACGTGTCCGATGGTCTGGTCACCGTGCGGCTGCGCCGCATTGAGCCGGTCTCCGATGCGCTTGATCGGCCCGTGGTTCTGGCTGAGGTGCGCCGCAACCTGGTGACCGGTGCCCTCGAACCAGTGCGCTGACGGCGCAAACCCCCGCGTCGCTCTGGTCGCCCGACGAAGTGACCCCCGGGTGGGCCATCGACCAGTCAGAGTGATTGCATTGGGATGGGATCACCCAGACGATCCATGCTTTGCCCACAACGCTCTGAACCCCCCCGCTGGTCGCTGTGTTCGCGGCTCGCTGGACTGTGTGCTGCCGTCCTGCTGTGCCCGACGCTCCCCGCTGGGGCCCAACAATCGTCCCTGCTCGATTCCATCAAGCAAAATCCCCAGCGCGGTCAGGTGCTGTGCGGGCAGCTGCGCCAGCTCAATGCCCAGGGTGTCAGCTTCACGTCCTCACAGGTCACGACGATGGTCTCGGCCCAGCAGGGCCTCAGCCCAGCCGATAGCGAGGTCCTCGTGACCTATGCGGTGGGGCTGTACTGCCCAGATGTGCGCTGAGTGACCGCCGCCCCCGTCTGGGAGGACTGCAGCCTCGTCTGCAGTGATGGCGTTGTTCTGATCGCCCGCGTATGGCGGCCAGCGAGGCAGGGATGCTGGCCGGTGTTGCTGATGCGCCAGCCCTATGGACGGGCGATCGCCTCCACCCCCGTTTACGCCCACCCCAGCTGGTACGCCCGCCAAGGGTTTGTGGTGGTGGTGCAGGACGTGCGCGGCAGCGGCGATTCGGGCGGCACCTTTGCGGGGTTTGCTCAGGAGGCCCAGGACAGTGCCCAAACCGTGCTCTGGGCCCGTTCACTGCCCGGCAGCAACGGACGGGTCGGCACCTATGGCTTTTCGTACCAGGGCCTGACCCAGCTGCTCAACCACGATCCACAGGGCAGACCCGAAGCCCTGCCCGACGCTTTGGCACCGGCCATGTGCGGGCTCGATGAACGCCTGCACTGGTGCTCCAGTGGAGGCGCCCACTGGTGGGCGTTGTCGCTGGCGTGGGGGTTGCAGCTGGCGGCCTTGCAGTGCCGCCGTCGCGGCGATGGCAACGCCTGGCACAGCATCCGACGCAGCGTGCTGACCGGCACCGATCTCGAGGACGGCATGGCCCTGTTGGCGCGCCATGACCCCTCCAACATGGTGCTGGCCTGGTTGCGGCGCGATCCCAGCACTGATGTCGGCTGGACGCGGCACAACGTCGATCCGGCCCTATGGCGCCGCCCCCTGCTGTTGATCGGCGGTTGGCACGACCCCCATCTGGAGGGGCTGCTGGATCTCGATGCCCGTGCCCGGGCGGCCGGGGGCAGTCCCTGGTTGCGCATCGGGGCCTGGAGTCACCTCAACTGGCGGGGCGGTCTCGATGCGCTGCAACTGGCGTTTTTCCGACGCCAGCTGGCCTTGCCTTCAGAACCAGAACCAGAGCCGGCACCAGAACCGGTGGCCTGGCAATGCATCACCAGCCGGACCTGGCTGACCGCCAGTCCGGCGAACGCCTCAGCAGCAGGGTGCACCTGGGGTCTGCGATCCAGCGGTCTGGCCAACCTGCGGTCCGATGACGGGCAGTTGTCGGTGGGGGGGCGCGGCTGCGGGCAGGTGGTGCTGGTGCACGACCCCTGGCGACCGGCTCCTGGCCTGGGCGGGCATCTTGCCGTGCCGGGCGGCCCCTGCGAGCGCAGCGATCTTGATCAGCGCAGCGATGTGGCCTGCTGGACGAGCGAGCCGCTGGATGCCGATCTGCTGCTGCAAGGTCGGCCCAGTCTGCGGATCACCGTGGCGGCCGATCAACCTGGTTTTGACCTGGTGGCCAGCCTGGCGGCGGTGTCGACCGATGGCCGCGCCCTGCAGCTGAGCATGGGGGTCGTCCGCGTGATCGGGCCCCAGGCCTTGCAACCCCAGCGCTGTCAGGTGGTGATGCAGCCCCTGTTGGCGCGCCTGGAGCGCGGCCAGCGGCTTCGCTTGTCGTTGGCGGCCAGCGCCTGGCCCCTGGTCGCCGTCAACCCGGGCGATGGATCGCTGCCGCTGGGTGGAGCGGCGATCGACCATCGCGTGATCACCCTCAATCTGCACCTTGATGAGGCCGCGTTGCGTATCGATTTCCTGCCGTTTCAGATAACTGGGGCAAACTGTGCGCAGATCGAGTCCACCCCTTGATGGTCCCTTCCACCCTCGGCTTGGCCGCGCTTCTGCTGGTCTCGGGTGCCACAGCCAGCACGGTTCTGACCCCGCCTTCGGCGATCGCCCAGACCGCTCCTGCCAAGGGCGGCATGAGTGTGGCCAAAGCCTCGGCCGCGGCCGAGGTCATTCTCAACGTGATCCAGTCGGGTAGTGCCGAAGACCGCTACCAGATGTTCTCCAGCGATCTCAAGGCTGTCACCAGCCCGGCGCTGGTGGCCCGGGCCATGGCCCGGCAGCCCAAGGTGACCGGCTGGCAGATCACCTCGGTCGATGCCGGCCTCGAGCACGCCACGGTCGATGCCGTGCTGGACACCAGCAAGGGGTCCCGCAACGTGGTGCTGGTCATCGATCAGCAAGGCAAGTTGGTGGCTTTCCAGTTCGACGAGTCGACGCTGGCCTTGACGGCAGTGGCCAACAACTTTGTGACGGCGGTCATCAAAGGCCAGTTCGTGCAGGCGCGCAGCTTCCTGAGCCTGCCCCTGCAGGCCGAGATCGGGGCCGGAAGCCTGCAGTCGAAGTGGCTCAACCTGCAGCGCCAGACCGGCAATTTTGTGCGTGTGCGCCGTGTGATCGAGGCCGATCACAGTCCGGGATCCCGCGTGGTGCTGGTGACCATGGAATTCACCCGGCTCAACGACACCCTGTTTGTGATCCTCGACGATCGCAACCAGATCGTGGGTCTCGATTTCCCAGCAGAACCCGCCCTGGTTCGTCCCTCCCGTTGATCAGGGTTAGCGCAGCCGGTGCGCTGAGCCCTCTCAACTCGGCTTAAGCTCCCGGCTCATCTGCCCTGCTTCCATGGCCACGCTGAGCCTCGACTGGATGGTTGAGGACGCCCATCGCCTGGCCGAGTGTCTTCACGACCATCCCTTTGCGGTGCTCGGCCCCCAGCCCCTGGAAGCAGGAGGCTGGGCAGTTCGGGTGTGGATGCCCGACGCCGAATGGGTTGAGCTGCTGCTCGGCGGTCAGGCCATTCGTCTGGAGACCCCCAACCACCCCTGGGTGTTTGAAACCCTGCTGGACCACAACCCTGGTGGTGCCTATCAGCTGCGGGTGCGGCGTGGGGGGATCGAGCACACCCAGCACGATCCCTGGGCCTTCCGGGACGAGTGGATGGGTGAGCTGGACCGGCTGCTGTTTGCCGAGGGCAATCACCATCACATCTGGCGCAAGATGGGCGCCCACCTCACCGAGCGGGATGGGGTGGCCGGTGTGATGTTCTGCCTGTGGGCTCCCAACGCTCGCAGCGTGGCGCTGCTGGGTCCGTTCAACGGCTGGGATGGCCGCATGCACCCGATGCAAAGCCGCCTCGGCGGCTGCTGGGAGCTGTTCATTCCTGGTCTGTCTGCCGGCGAGATCTACAAGTACGAAATTCGCACCCAGCAGGGTCATTGCTACCAGAAGGCTGATCCCTACGGCTTCCGTCACGAGGTGCGTCCCGCCAACGGCTCGGTCATCGAGCCGATGGACCAGGGCCGTTATCCCTGGAGCGACGGGGGTTGGATTGCCGAACGCGACAGCCGCAACCCCCTCGAACAGCCGATCGCGGTCTACGAGATGCACCTGGGCAGCTGGATGAATGCTGCCGCCGATGAGCCCTACATCGAGCCCGATGGCACAGCGCGGCCGCCGGTGCCCGCCGCCGATCTCAAGCCCGGGGCGCGTCTGCTCACCTACCCCGAGCTGGCCGACAAGCTGATTCACTACGTCAAGGCCCGCGGTTTTACCCACATCGAAATGCTACCGATTTCGGAGCATCCGTTTGACGGCTCCTGGGGTTACCAGGTGACGGGTTGGTATGCCCCCACCAGCCGTTATGGCAGTCCCGATGAATTCAGGGCTTTCGTCGATCGTTGCCACGCCGAAGGCATCGGCGTGATTCTCGACTGGGTGCCGGGGCACTTTCCCAAGGACGCCCATGGCCTGGCGTTCTTCGATGGGGCCCACCTCTATGAGCATGCCGATCCCCGCATCGGCGAGCACAAGGAGTGGGGCACGTTGATCTTCAACTACAGCCGCAACGAGGTGCGCAACTTCCTGGTGGCCAACCTCGTCTATTGGTTTGAGGAGTTTCATATTGACGGCATTCGCGTCGATGCGGTGGCCTCGATGCTCTATCGCGATTATTTGCGGCCCGATGGCGAGTGGATCGCCAATGAGCACGGCGGCCGCGAGAACACCGAGGCCGTCCAGTTCCTGCAGCAGGCCAACCATGTGCTGTTCCAG
>VGQR01000153.1 GCA_016882345.1 Cyanobacteria bacterium K_DeepCast_35m_m2_023 | reverse complement strand
GTGGAGGCGTTCCGCGGCGGTAAGACCAAGTTGCAGGGCTTCTTCGTCGGTCAGCTGATGAAGCAGACCGGCGGCAAGGCCGACCCCAAGCTCGCCAACCAAATCCTCAACGCCAAGCTCAAGGGAAGTTGAGGCTGACGCGGACGCGATCAGCGTTGGCCCCACTCAGAACCGGTACTGGATCTTGCTGTAGACCCCGCTCCCCAGCAGCCATCGGCTCCAGTAGACGCGGGCACCTTCATCGATGGGGCTGACCCAACCCAGCTCCAGCGTCCAGTTGGGACCCGCCAGCCAGCGGGCCAGCACCCCGCCCGAGCCAACGGTGTCGTTGAACCAGACGTTGGAGCGCAGCTGACTGACGCCGCCGTAGCCGGCAAAGGGCACCAGTTGCACCGCCTGCTGGCTGTTGCGCCACATGGTGTAGGCCAGCTCGGTCGTCCACAGGTAGCCGTTGTCGCCGCTGATCAGGGTGCCGGGCAGGCCCTTGAGCCCTACATCGCTGCCCAGGGCAAAGCCCATGGCGTCGGTCAGTTCGCTGAACGCCAGCTGACCCGCCAGGCGGGCATTAAACTGCAGCCGATCGGTGATGCCCCACGCAAGGCTGGCGATGCCGCCCAGGGCACTCGCAGCACCCGGATTGATGCCCACCGTCGCCAGCGAGTTCAGCTGAGCCTGGGTGCTGACGCCAGAGATCCCTTGCAGCCCGTAGACATTGCCGCCCCAGGCCAGGGGACCGCGGTTGCCACTGAAGGCCAGACCGGCGCGCACGTAGCCCGTGCTGATCTGGTTGATGGGGCCAAAGTTGCCGCCAACCAACGGGATGGCGACACCGGCTCGGCTGGATGCCGAACTGTTGCCGCTGAATCCGGCGAACAGCGCCCAGCGCTGGTTCAGATCCTGTTTCAGCGTCCACTCCAGCTGTCCCAGGGCCTGGTACTGGCTGAAGCTGACGTTGTAGGCATCGCCGATCGCCTCGACCAGGTTGCGTTGGCTGTAGCCGAACGAGGAGGTGAAATTCAGCCGCTCAACGATGGGAAACGTGTAGCTGATCGAGCTGATCACCGCCCCCAGTTCGGGGTCCGTGTCGGCATTGAGTTCGCCGAACACCAGAAAGGTGTCGCCGCGCACGGCCAGGTTGTTCTTGAGCACGACGCCCACAGCGCGCCATTCGCCGCTGCCGGCATTGCCATCGTTGCGCACGCTGACATCGCCGGTCCAGGGCACCGGCGTCGGCACGATCGACAGGTTCAGCACCGCTTCGGTGGGATCGCTGCCGAGGCGCCCCAGGCTGCCTTTGATCTGCCCGACACCCGGCAGGCTGCGCACCTGCAACAGCTCGCGCTCGAGCGCACGCAGGTTGAGCACCTGGCCCTGCAGCCGTCGCAGGCGGCTGCGCACCGCTTTGGCGAGGGCTTCGTCGGGGCTGGTGATGCGCAGCTCGGCGATGCGGCCCTCGACCACCTTAAGCACACCCGGTTCGGGGGTGCGCTGCACATAGACGCGGCTGTTGACATAGCCATCGGCCGTCAGCCGGGCGGTTAGGGCCGCGGCGCAGGCCACCAGGGTGTCGGCACTGGTTGGGCGCCGGCAGGCAGCCAAGATTGCCTTGAGCTGCTCGGGGCTGTAGGGCGTCTTGCCTTCGACGGCCGGTGCTGGGCTCAGGTGTTGGTCGCTGGGTCCTCGGTCGGGTTGTTGCGGGGGCCGTGCCGGGTCCGGTTGGTCGTCGGGCCGCTCAAAAATCGGTCGCTGTTGGCCAGGTGTCGAGGGGCGCTGCGGTTGCAGTGGCACCACTTCTGGCAGCCGCACCGGACCCGGTTGCAGCGGCGGCGCCACGAGCTGGGCCAGAAGCAACATCAAACGGGCGGGTCAGGGTTGGCCTGCAGTTTGCTTGATCTGCGGCGACAATGATGCAGGTTGTGATCAGAATAAAGCAGTTCAGCGATCGGTGAGCTGTCGTGAAACGGTCGTCAGCACAGCGTTTTCGCCCTGCGTTGGCTGTACCGCTGCTGCTCGGCGGTGTGTGGTTGGGCGCAGGGGTTGAAGCGGCGCAGGCACAGGTCACCGGCCAGGGGCCTGGGGGGCTGAACACCGCGGTCAACGGGGTGGTGGGCGGCAGCTGCGGCAGCGGTCTGTGCCAGGTCAGCGGCGGCACGGTGGGGGGCAACAACCTGTTTCACCGCTTCAGCAGTTTTGACACCCGCGGGGCCGTGACCGGGGTGCAGATCCAAAACGGTGGTCTGCCCCATGTGGTGGTGGGGGTCACCGCTCCCCAGGGCAGCTTCATCGACAAACCGGTGAGCCTGAGCACGCCTGGCAGCCTCTATTGGCTCTCGCCCGGGGGGATCGCGGTCGAAGGGGCTGGCGGTTTTGTCAACACCACCGAGTTGACGCTCAGCACGGCCACGAGCCAACGCATTGGTGAGGGCCGTTTTGACGTGTTCGGCACCACACCGCAACAGGCCGCCTTGCTGCGTGGTCGGCCCGGCACGGCGGCAGCTGATCTGGTGTTGGATCCGGCGGTGCGAGCGGTGATGGGTCTGGCGCCGGATCCCGAGATCCGGCTCAACGGCGTGCAGCTGACGGTGGACCGTGCACTGCTGGTCGATAACCCGGCGGGTGTGGTGTCGGTGGCCGGCAGCCGGTTGGATGCCTCCAGCCGCAACGGTGTGGGCGGCAGTGTGACGCTCACCGGACAGCAGGTGTTTGTGGATGGAGCATCGAGCCTGGTGGCGACGGGGGCGGCCGGCGGCGGCCTCATTCAGGTGGGCGGCAGCTGGCAGAACAGCAATAAGGATGTGAGGCAGGCGATCAAGGCCTGGGTGGGGTCAGGGGCGCTGCTGGATGCATCGGCAACGCTTCGTGGCGATGGCGGTGAGATTGTGGTTTGGAGCGACATCCGTCAGCCCAAGAGCGCGACACTGGTGTCAGGCACGCTGCATGCCAAGGGCGGCGCCAGTGGCGGGGATGGCGGCCAGATTGAGACGTCGGGCTATGGCCTCGATGTCGCGGGAATTCAGATCAACACCAGTGCCCGAGCTGGAGCGGCCGGACTGTGGCTGTTGGATCCTGCTGACATCACCATTACAACTGTATCTGGAACATCGCCGACCGACCTGATCGCGCCCAATACGACGACAAATAATGCGACTGCCACCATCAACGTGGCCGACTTGGTGAGCGCGCTCCAGACCTCCGATGTCACGGTCTCCACGGCCGGTAGTGGTTCTGCGGTTAATGGTGGGCGAATCACGGTCGCCAGTCCGATTGCTTCGTCTACCTCGAAAAGTTTGTCATTGTTGTCCAATGCAGGCATTGATCTTGCGGCTTCTATTTCGCTTGCAGGAGGGAATCTGACGCTGGACGCCGGCACTGCGTCGAGCAATGCCATTGGTCTGATTGGTTCAGCACCGATTGCTTTGGGAGCCGGCAACCTGACCATCCGGCAAACTGGAGTCACAAGCTCCGCTCCACCGTTCGGCTCAGCAGGTACTGCCACTAAAAATCATTACCTTGGCTCGATCACGACGTCTGGAACGACCAACGTCGAGCTCTTGTCTGGGGCGAGTTTGGTTCTGGCAGGTCCGATTGCTCCTGCAACAGGGTCTTCCGGAGGCAGCCTTGTCAAGGATGGTGATGGCAGTCTGCTTCTGCTTGGCACGAATGCTTATTCGGCTGGAACTGTTGTGAATGCTGGCAGACTTGTCGTCTCATCAAGCGCATCTTCGCTGCCATCTGGTTCGATAGGAAGTGGCACGCTTGTTCTGAAAAATGGTGCGACATTGTCTGCTTACCAGCCCCAGGGTGCGCCAATTACGTTGGATAGACCGATCACGCTTGATTCCGGAACAATTACGGTCGATGTTCCGTTTTCCACGTATACCAATCTTGTGTTGTCTGGCAGTATTAGTGGAGCAGGCCGCATCAAGGTCGCCAGTGATACGAGTGGCCGCGATTTGACTTTGTCTGGGGCCAACACGTTTTCTGGTGGCGTGCAGGTATTGGCTGGCCCCAATCAGAATGGCCGTGTGCGTGTTGCGAGTGCAACGGCATTGGGAACCGGTTCGTTTTCTGTGATCCCTGAGTCGGGCTCGTCTGGTCCTGGTTATGGTGCGGCTCAGCTTGAACTGGCAGGAAACGCTCCTTCCAGTCTGGCGATTGCCAATCATATTGTCATCGATGTCAACACGCAGCTTGGTATTAACATTGCAACCGGCAAGGAGTTGACCCTTTCAGGGGTCATTTCTGGATCTTTTGCAACATCTGGCCTGCAGATGGTTGGCCATAACGTCAGTAATTATCAGTCTGGCACGTTGGTCCTGACTGGTCTGAATACCTATCAAGGCAAAACAAGTGTTTCTGGCGGAACAGTAAAAATTAATGCAGATGCTGCGTTGGGTGCCGCGCCGTCAACAGTTCTTGCCAATGCAATTGTCATGAGTCGTGGCGGCAAGCTTCTGGCTACCAATGATTTAACGATGAATGCCAATCGTGGCATCATATTGAGTGCTCAAAATGTGACCGCCAGTGGCATTGGCGGTGCGTTGGGCGCTGAGAATGGAAAAACCATGATTTATAACGGTGTCATTGCTGAGGACACATCTTCGCTGCCTTTGGTTGTTGAGGGCGCCGGCCTTGTTAAGTTGGGCGGTGCAAACACGTACACTGGTGCAACTCAAATCAAGTCGGGAACACTTGTTATTGAAAAGCTTCAGGCGGCTGGACCCTCTAGCGATCAAACGAAATCATCCGGATTTAATATTGGCAATGGTGCTGTTCTGGAGTTTTCAGTGCCGTCTGATTCTCTCAATCTCTTGGTCAGTAGTCCTTCGTCAATGCAATTTGCGGGCTCCGGCACACTGAGAAAGACAGGCGGAGGAGCTGTTGAATGGAAGCAAGGATCGGCGATCTTTGCGCTTAATGCGGATGCGTTGATCGATGTACAAGGGGGGACATTGATTGGTGGTAGCTATGGCAATGAAAACTGGTCTGGCAATCTTGGTTCGCTGCATGTGGCTTCAGGTGCCACGTTTGATGGTGTTGAAGCAGCGATCAAGGTGAGGGGCTTGACAGGTCTAGGTGCTGTGAGAACTGGATTTACGACTAGTTCTAGTTATGATCCAAGTATGACTATTGGGGTGAATACGATTTCGTCCGATTCGTATTTGTTTGGAGGAACTATATCAAATGGTATAAATGGCCCCGGTCGGCTCGTTAAGGTTGGAGCTGGAACACAAGTCTTGACCGGATCCAACTCTTACAGCGGCACCACGACCATCAGTGGTGGCGTGTTGCAGATTGGCAATGGCGGTGGATCAACGGGAACCATTGGTACGGCCTCAGTGCTTAACAACGGAACCCTTCGCTTTCATCGAGATAATGATTATACGGTTTCAAGTGTGATTAGCGGCACTGGCGCTTTAGAGAAAGCTGGGACAGGGACGCTTGCATTGTCCAGTATAAATTCCTATGTTGGTGACACGCGGATCCATCAAGGAACCTTG
>VGQR01000152.1 GCA_016882345.1 Cyanobacteria bacterium K_DeepCast_35m_m2_023 | reverse complement strand
CGAGGACTGGCTTCGGCGGCCTCGTTGTTGGCTGTTGCCACAGCGGCTGCACGCCCCGCTGCAGCCGCGAGCACCCGAGCGGACCCCGCCCTGAGCGCCTGCGCCCCATCGGGGGATCCGTTGCAGGCGCTGCTGGCGGGCAATCAGCGCTTTGCTGCTGCCTGGCAGCTCAGCAGTGGCCCGGCCCTGACCTCGGCCGATCGCACAGCCCGCATGGCGGCCCTATGGAGCGAGACCTGCCAGCTCGACCCGGCGGCCCTGGCGCGCGGCCAGCGCCCCTGGGCGGCGGTGCTGGCCTGCGCCGATGCGCGCGTGTCGCCCGAATGGATCTTTGATGTGGGTCCGGGCGAGCTGTTCGACGTGCGCAGCGCCGGCAACACCGCCTTTGCCGAAGGCATCGCCTCGCTCGAGTACGCCGTGGCCCAGCTGCAGGTGCCGCTGATCGTGGTGCTGGGCCACCAGAGCTGCGGCGCCGTGACAGCGGCCCTCACTGGCCAACCCCTGACCCCCCTCCTCGAGCAGCTGGTGACGCCGATCCGGGCGTCGCTGCAACCGGGCGACGACCTCAGCCTCGCCGTCCGGCACAACACCACTGCCGCTGCCCGTCAGCTGAGCGAGCGCAGTGCCGTGCTGCGCGATGCGGTGTCAGCGCGCAAGCTGACGATCCAGCCGCTCGACTTCAATCTGGAGACTGGTCTGGTGAGCGTGATCTGAGGGCTCAGCCCTGCTCCAGATGGACCAATGAACACGTTGGTGTCCACGACGATCAGCACGAGTTGGTTGTACCAATTTTGCAACCATTTGAAGTTTTGGCTGCTCGGACTTGCCAGGCCTTCCTTCATGGATCAAACGGCATCATATGGATCGCGGGCTCGGCTGCGATTTGGGTTTCGTTCTGTCTGTGCGGCGGAGTCATCGGCCTGCTCATCTCTGCTTTGACGACTTCTCGGTGGCCATGCATTGCTCTGATGGTGCAGAAGGAGTGGAAATGACTACTGTGCCTTTGTCATGACGTCTGTTGATCACGATGCGTTCAGATTCTGTGCAGATCAGTCGTCGTGCGGTACTGGCCCTGCTTGGGGCCACTGGTGTAAGTGTTGTTGCTGCACCCATCACGGGTGCACGATCGCGCAATGCTTCTAAGGGTCTGAGTCAAGCCAAGCCCGGCCAAGCTCTTGTTCATACGGCCGAAGCTGCAGGAATCGTTGTTCTTGAGCAAGCGAAACAGGCGCTAGCCGAAGGGTCGTTTGCTGTCGGCGGGGCGATGATTGAAAACCGCAGCGGCCGAATCATTCATCAATGGTATAACACAGTTTATCAACTTCTTCCTAATGGTCAATCCGCCTTGGTCAGCAAGGAGTTTGTGTTTGATCCCACCAATCATGGCGAACGGCAGCTGGTCTCCTGGTATTACGAGAATGCTGTGGCGTTGAATCTGCCTGAGCCATCGGAATTGACAATCGTGACATCCCTTGATCCATGTGCTCAGTGTGCAGGATCATTGCTTGCAGCGGGATTCAATGTCGGCGTTGTCGCTTTTGACGATCCGACTGGTATTAATTATACCCTCGACGGAAGCTACCCGGATCTGCCGCTCAACCTGCGCAAGCAAGCGCAGCGGACATTTACCTACTATGCAATCCAAGGAGTTCGACCTCGTGTAGGTGCCACAACTGGGGCTGCATTTGCCACCATGGTCCTGTCAAAGGCGACTGCTGATGGTTGCGCTGAAGTGTTTCTGAAAAGCCGTGATGTCGTTGAGCAGGAGCGACGCATGTTGGGAGTTCCTCCCTCGGAATTGCGGGACCCGGCTACGCTTCCAGTTGACTCCAAGCTAAGGCAAGCCCTTGTCAAGGCGTCACCGCTGGCTTTCTCGCTGCGTCTTGCTGATTTCCGCAAGCCAAATGCAGCGTTGAAAGATTCGCTGAGCCGTTTGGTGGCGACGACACCAAGAGCAACGAATGCCGTTGCATATATTGATCCTTTTGGGAATCTGATCTCTGCATTTGCTGACCGCTTTGATATTGGCCCAATTGCAACCGCCCTGATGAATTTGGTGCAATCTTATTTCCGCACGCGCTTCATGCTTATGGGAGATCCCAAGACCAACGAATTGGCAAAAAAATATTTAACGACTCCCAAGTACGGCGCCTTGGTCTTTCTTCGCGCCTTGGCACCTGACGCAGCAACATCAGTCAAGGACATCGGCATCTACGACTTGTCGATTGAAGGGGAAGCTTATCAGCCTCAAACGGGAAATTGGCAGTATTATCTTGAGCCTCCGAAGGGCACAGAGGCGGAATTTTTGGCGCTGATTAAACAAATAAAGTCTGCTGATGGTGCCGACCCCAAGCGTGTCGCGCTATAGTTTAATCAGCAAATCTTTGGTGGCTTGTAGAATAGGTTAGGCGACATAATCGTTAATTTGGCCAAGCCTGGACCTGGATGGTGATGGCCAGAGTGGCATGCAGGCTTGGTTGGCTATCTCCATGGTCTGGTTTTGGCTCAAAACTGTTTTGAGTCGCGTGCGGCTCAGCGATTGACTGTCGTAGTCTTATGTAAGCTATTCTCCGGAAAGTTGAAGTGATGTTTCTCTCTGAAAAACATGGTTTACCGATTGCCTCAGCGAGCAATGGGAGGCGGGGAGAGCCACGGGTGAAGACTCGTTCGAATCGGGTACGGGTGCCCGATTTGGCTTGTTCTGTGTCAAATGCTGCTGTTGTGCTTTTGTTGGTGCTTTTTTGCGACTCGCTTGCGCAACCTGCAGACTTGAATGTCAGCGATGCTGTTGCCAAAATCGAGAATCAGGGCGTCCAGTTGACGTCGCCAACGTTGCTCCAGTCTTCAATCGTTGCTAATCCAGAGCCTGCTAGATCGCCAAGCAAAATTGAGGCGGCGGCTACGAAGAAGGGACAGCCCAGTTGGTACGGAGCGGTGACAAAGCCTGGATTTTTTACCGTCTTGGAACAAGGCTCGGCTTGGAACTTTCCAGGCACAGGCTCTGCATGGGGTACAGGTGCCGGGGCTGGGTCTACTTTCCTGGGTTTCGGCGTGTCGGGAAGTATTAAGGGTGCCTATGACAACCTGCTGAATTGGTCTGTTCAGCTGGGTCCATTGTTTCAGCACACTTATAGCGTGCCTGGCCTTGATCGAACCCCTTTGCGAATGGACGTCTCTGCGTTTCTCTCGCCGTTGAGAGGTGATGACCTCAACATCTATGCCATCTGGCGAGGTGTCGCGTGGACTGATGGATTGAACCAACGACGTTTCACGAATGTCGTTCGATCTGGCATCCTTTACTCGTTTGCTGGTAGTCGCATCATCCCAGATTCTGTTGAACTGATCAACTTGCCAGAAAGTGGCTTCTATGTTCGTATTGAGCCTAGTTGGACTTTTGGCCTTGATGGCCAGCTCCTTCAGGTCACGACCCAGTCCTATCTGGGTTTGTCTGAAACCTATTACCCGTTTACATTTGCAATTGAGATTGTTCCTCAGTTTGTTCAGACTGCCAGTCGAGAACTCCAGACTAATCTAGGAAGCTTTTTCGATCTGGGCTATTTGATGAGCGCCAAAACACGTGCTTTTGTACGCTATCGGCCAGCAGTGTCTTTTGGCGGCAATCAATACCCGGCTGCCGGTCAGATCTTTCAGGCGGGGGTTGCCTATCGCTTTTAGATGGCGTGGTACCAGTGATTAGGCCCGCGGGTCTCCGCTCTCAGCGCGGGTCTGGGCTTTGGCGGCGCGCCAGTGGGTTTCCAGCTCGCTGATGCTGCGCCCGCCGATCTCGCCGCCCAGGGCCGCCTCGACCCGGGAGAAGCGATCGAGGAAGCGGCGGTTGGTGCCCGCCAGGCCCGCTTCCGGGTCGATGCCGCACCAGCGCGCCACGTTCACCAAGGTGAACAGCAGGTCTCCGAGCTCCTCCTGGGCGTGGGCCTGATCGCCGCTGGCCACGGCTTCCTTGAGCTCGTCGAGCTCCTCGTGGACCTTGGCCCAGACCCCGTCCATGTCGTCCCATTCGAAACCGGCGGCAGCGGCTTTCTTGGAGATGGTCATGGCGCCGGCCAGGGCTGGCTGGCCGCGCACCTTGCCCGCGAGCCTGTCGCTCAGGGGGCTTGTTGAAGCGGGCGCCTGGTGTTGTTCGGCGGCCTTGATCGCCTCCCAGCTGCGCTTCACCGCGTCCGGGTCGCCACTGGTTCCCCGATTGGCGAGCTCTGCAGCCTCATCGCTAAACACATGCGGATGGCGGCGGATCAGCTTGTCGCTGATGCCCCGCGCGATAGTGTCCAGATCAAAGCGGCCCGCTTCGGCCGCGATCTGGGCGTGCAACACCACCTGCAGCAGCAGATCGCCCAGCTCTTCGCGCAGGTGGGCGTCATCGCCGTGGCGAATCGCGTCGGCGACCTCGTGCGCTTCTTCGAGCACGTAGGGCACCAGCGATGCGTGGGTCTGCTTGAGGTCCCAGGGACAGCCGGTCTCGGGATCGCGCAGTTGGGCCACCACGACCGCCAGCTGCTGCACAGCTGCAAGCCCATCACCTGAAGGCTTACCAGCGACGGGCTGAGTCATGACCGGGGCGCGCGACTGCTGCTCAGCTTCGCCTGCGCCTGCGCCGGCGCAACAGTCTGGGTCGCCGCGGCACCGGGTCGCCGTCCTGGATCAGGTGCAGCCAGGCGCTGGCTTCGACCCCGGCCAGAGCCGCGATCAGCAGCGGACGCTGCTGCTGCCAGAGCTCCTGCGCCGTGGTTAGCAGTTGGCTGGGCTGCGGTGCCCCCAATGGCTGGGCCAGCCGGCACAGGCCCACGGCCAGCACCAGCAGATACAGCAGCCGCCCGCTGCTGCCGATCAGTGGTGTGTGCGAGATCAGCGAGCGGTGCGACAGCAGCCGTCGATAGGGCCACCACAGCAGCTTCAGCGGGCCCCAGCGGCGGGTGGCGTTCGAGCGGGTGTCCAGATCGGGTGACAACAGCAGGCCGCCCGCCAGAAAGCTGCTCGCCGCAATCAGTGCACCCGCCAGCCCCAGCCAGGGCCACCACAGGGCGCCAAACGGCAGGGCCAGGGCCCACGTGGCACGGTCGTGACAGTCGCCACTCGCCAAGCGCTCGCCGCCGTCAGCTGGCCCGAGTGTGCCGCCTTTGCAGGCACAATGGTGCAGCCGCCCGGTTAGCTCAGCGGTAGAGCGCCTGCCTTACAAGCAGGATGTCGCTGGTTCGAACCCGGCACCGGGCATCGCAGTCAGGGCCTCCAATCATGGCCCACAAACCTTTGCTGCACCAGGCTTTTGCGTTGACAGCCTGGGTCTGGCCTGGCGCGGGCATGCCAGGTTTTGGGGCAAGTCCTTCTCGCGTTCCTTGTCCCGGATCCGAGCTTGAGGGGTTCGACTGGAGTCGGTTGGACCTGCTCCATGCTCTCCAGGAACCAGCCATCCATCCACACCGCGAACGGGGCCCTGATCCAGCGGGCCAGATCGCCCGCGACCTGGGGATGGACCCAGGCGTGATCTCGAGCGCGCGCAGGCCGATCAGGTCCCTGCTGCCCTT
>VGQR01000151.1 GCA_016882345.1 Cyanobacteria bacterium K_DeepCast_35m_m2_023 | reverse complement strand
GCGGCGGGCGATCGATCGCTGCCGCAGGCCTGGAAGGGCCTGAGCCTGGCAAGCGCGCTATAAACAGGCGAACCTGGGGAGGCACGGGTTGGGCAAGATTCAGCGGGCCGCAGTCGAGCTCGGCTTGCAGATCAGCAAGGCAAGCATCATCGCTGCGATCAGCTTCGTTGGCGTGGCACAGGCTGCCAATCCCAATGAGATACTGCGTCTTATGGAGCAGCGTCGCTGCCCTGGCTGCAGGCTTCAGGATGCAGATCTCGTACACGCTGATCTGCGCGGTGCAGACCTGCGGAAGGCCCTATTGCAACGCGCCAATCTGAGTCGCGCTCGCCTCGATGGCGCCAACCTGAGCGGTGCCGATCTGCGCTTCAGCAGTCTGCAGGGGGCGTCTCTCCGAGGAGCAAATTTGCAGGGAGCCCTGATCGATGGTGCAGACCTCAGGCAAGCCGATCTAAGTGACGCACTGCTCGACAAAGGAGCTTTAGCACGAAGCCACTGGGATCAGGCACTAGGAATCAAGCCATCGACAGCGTTGAATTACGCAGAGCTTCACAATGCCGGCGTCAGCGCGGCACACGCTGGACGCCACCCAGAAGCCGAACAATTTTTTAACGACGCAATCCGCAAACAACCTCTTGCAGCAGTGAGTTGGATAGGAAGAGCTCTTTGCAGAATTGAACTTGGAAAGATTCAACAAGCCGCCAACGACCTGTCATATGCATCAACCTTGTACGAGCAAGCGGGGGAAGAAAAAATTGCAGCCGAATTAAGCATTGCGAGCGAAAAGCTTCTCCAACTACCCAAATCTGGCCCCAAAGGCAATGGCAAAGGGATCGATGCTACAAACGGTGCACTCGCAGCTTTCAGACAACTTGCTCCCGCCACAAGAAGCGCTCTGATGTACCTAGCTCCGATCGCTCGACGCGCCTTGCTACCTCTCCCTTTTTGACTCCTCAGCCCCGATTTCTCTCCAATCGTGACCATGGTGTTGACCGAAAGGCTCAGGTTCTCGGTCATTAATTTGAAGACTCAGCAATTCAGGACGTCCTGAGCGCAAGCGCAGGCCTGATCCCACAGAGACGGTCTTGTGATTACCCGGGCGGATCACATCAACAAGCACTGTTTTGCCGGATGCCAGCTCTTGCACTTCCACCCAGCTGGGCGCACTGGCTCGCAGGGAAACAGTTCTGATCAGATCAGTCTTGGGGGCAGTCTGTGGCACTGATCGCAATGGCAGCTCGGCAGGCATGATCGCGCGCTTCGACTGCCAGCCCAATGAGGCAGAGGTCAGTAGTGCAACGATCATCAGGGCGACTATCAAGAATCCTTTTCCAGGTCGGTCCAGGCAGCCTCCAAAGAGCCTCATGCCCCTCGCGCATCCTGGCAGAATATGCATCACCGTAGACATCTGAGATCTAAGCTCATAGGCCTCAAGAGACAACTGGTGATTGGCCAACATCACCTGTGATAAACGCTGACAACATTTTTCTTCCATGATCCTGGGCAACTCAATCACTGCTTGTTCCAGCGATTCGAGCTCAATACGAGCTTCATACAACGACTGCTCTAATTCATCTTTCATTCAATTCGAGCGCTCACCCATGAACTGCCGACTGGTCGCAGACGATGGTTCATAGCCGTAACCATAGACACCAGCTTGATCATCATTGATAACACGGGGTGTGACCATAATCACAAGCTCACGCTTATCACGGTTACTCGCAGAACCTCGGAAAAATTGACCGATAAATGGCATGTCGCCCAAGATCGGCCACTTACGCACAGTTTGACGATCAAAGTCTGAAATGACACCTGTCAAAATGAGAGTTTGACCATCACGAACTCGAAGCACTCCAGTATCAAGACGACGGATACGCAAGATGCTGATAGACGGGCAGCCGCCCCCCGAGGCAAGCTCCCGTTCGACTGCAGAAATACTGGGAGAAAGCGCAAATGTAACAAAACCATTGTCATCGATCTTTTCAATTCTCGCCCCCAGTACCAAACCAGCTGTACTGAACTGATCAATCGTGCAGGTAGTAGGGCCGCCCGCAGCAGCAATATTCGCACTCACACTAGTTGGGACATTAACCCCGACCCGTACAACCCCTTCATTGCCTCGACGACGCCCAATTGGTGCATCAATTGAATAATCATCCAAACCCTGAGCCTTTTCAGATGACTGGCCGCCAGAAGATCCCGAAGCTTCACGAAGAATGGTCGGATTTTCTTGTAAAATAAGAGTGGGGCTTGCAATGACTTTCGTAGACGCCGAATCAATTGTTGCCTGCACAAAATCACTGAACGAATTATTGGGATACCGAAACCCCTGGTTCGCCACTGGGTTGACTGTCGAGTTAGCTGCATTGAGCCCAACAGGAGGCATTACGTTGCCGAATGATCCAACTAAATTTCCATTTTCATTGACAATAAAGGTGTTTCCCCATCGAGCCGCGAAGCTATTTCGGGCGGTCAGATCATTGGTCAAGTTAACGTCAAGGATTTTTACCGACAGCGCAACCTGGCGCTGTCGCAGGTCGAGCTGACGCAAATACTGCTCAGCAATACCTACAACCGAAGCATCTCCAACCAAAGTTATCGTGCCCAAACGGTTGTCCGTTGTAGCGCCCAATCCAAGCAATGGCCCCCTGGCCGCCCCATAGGATTCAACAGATGTTTGCGTAACTGATTGTGTCGTGGACGCGCTTGGACTGCCGCTGACCGCGTTGTTCTGGGTCACTCCCTGGGTGACTGCAGTTGTTATGGTATTGGTCTTAGTGACCGTGGCCCCAAGATTGGCGAGATAATCAGCGGCAGCTTCAGGGCTGACTTGATTCAGTCGGTAGACCTTAGAGAGCCGCGAGCCAAACCCTTTAGAAGATACATTAAGACCAACGATTAGCAGATTGCCTTCAACTTTCGCCGTCAAACCAGATGCCAGTAGAACAGCATTGACAGCACGGCTATAGTTTTCATTGTTGAACGCGATACTGACGCTACGCTGCGAAGTTATAGCTCCAGGCGTAGATACCGCAGTGGTAGCCGAAGGATTCCCAGGCTGAATTGGCGCTGCCGCTGACAACGAAGGCTGCTCATCGACATACACAAAGCCGTAGCTTCCCATCTGAGCCAAAGCCATCAGCGCATCCTTGGCAGGAGCATTACGCAGAGTCATCGTGACCCTTGGTCCACGTACATTGACAAAACTGGTATTGCGCAGCACCATCGTCCCCACGGCCATATCACCAAGCGGTGGGGCCACGGCACGGGGCTGTAGCGGCGGTGCATAGGCTGGCTGGGGCACAGCTCCAGGCTGGTTTAGGTTTGGGCGCATTGTTTGCAACGAAGCCTGCGAAGGCGCGGGGAAAGTCAGGACAAGGTTCTGACCGTCCGCACTCACCACTGGCCTGCTCAGGCCAAGTCCAGGAGTGGGGGTGACATCAACCTGATAAGTCGTTCCCGAACCATTGAACGTCACCTGCTGCAAACCAGCCTCTGGCAGCGACAGGCGCTGGGGGCCCAGTTTCAAACCATTCGGTGAAGCCGTAGTGAGCTGACCCTGCCAACCGCTGCTGCTAGATGCCTGCACCAGCTGAGGCGAGGCTCCTGCTCCTTCGATGATGAGCTCGACGGCATCGCCAAGACGGCGAACCCGAAGCTGCATCGAGCCCGAAGCCTGTTTTGTTGGAGCCGAGACAGCCGGCTGAGCGCCGCGCGCCCCAGAGGCATAAGCCTCTGCAAGCGACTGAACGGGGAGCACGAAGGCGCCGAGAGACGAAACAGCAATCAATGCCGGCAGCGTTTTCCTCATTCGTGTCGCTAGGGCGATGGCACGATCATGCAGACTGATCGTATCGGCTGCAAACCGCGAAAACCAGGGCGATCTCTAGGATTTTGCGCGATATAACGCAATCGCCAGCTTGAGCGCAATCGGCATGATCGACTGCTTCTGCTGATCAGCTTCTACGCTGCCATTGTTTGCCTGATTCGCCAGACTTTGGTTAAGAGTGAGATTGGTTTGCACCACAAGCAGGTTCAACGACTCCATCGCCCGCATGAAGGCGAGCAGATTGGGGTAGCGACCCTTAGCGCTGAGTAGCAGCTTGGTGCTGGCAAGGCCAGCCTGCTGAAGCGGGTCACGCTGCTCGGCGGTTTGAGCCCCTTGCTTGGCCGCAGCCTGCTTATCGCGCTGCTTTTTGGTGCCTTTTTTCTGCCCTTTGAGTGCGTCGACCTGCTCTGCTTCAGCACCAGGGAGAGCTGCAGTGGGTTCGTAGAGCTGGAGCTGCACGCCGTGGCGCCGCGCCTCGCGGTCGACCTGGGCCATGAACGTGGTCAGCTCGCCGCTACCGGCGATCAGTCTGACCAATTGCTGCTGTTGGCGCTCGGCGGTCTGCTGCTGACGGGCCACCTGGACCAGATCAGCCCGCAGCCGAGGTAGCTGCTGCTCCTGGGCGCGCTTCTCCTCAACCTCGCGGCCCTGCAGTTGCAACTGCGACAGCAACGGGAACGACCCAACCGCCAGCACCATCAGGGCCAGCAACCCTCCGGCGGTAGCCGGAGCCCAGAGGAGCAGCCGGGGAATCCAGGGATTGGAAGCCTCAACCTGCTGATCGCTCATCGCAGCACCCCCTCGGCCTGCAACCGTTGCAGCCGCCGCACCATTCCCTGGGCGCCCAGCTCCTGCAGGATCTGCAGCTCCGCCTGGGGGGGAAGCTGCGGGCGGAACTGGGCGCTCATCTCAAAACCCACCAGGGCCGCCGCCAAAACAGGGGTGCCGGGGGTGGGCTTCTTCTCGCCGCCGCGGGCCGCTTTCCGCAGGCTGATGCTGGAGGGATTCAGCAAGGGTGAGCGGCCCAGCTCAATCTGAAACGCGTTGATGCGGGCAAAGGCACCGGGATCGGCAGCCGCACCCACCAGCCGCAAACTGGTGCCGCCGGGGGCCACCTCAACATCAGAGAGCTGCACACCCTGGGGTATCCGGCGCTGCAGATCGCGCATCAGGGCAGAGCCCGATCGCACATTCAACAGACCCTTGACCAGAGCCTGATTGGCCTGCTTCACGGTTTTGAGCGCGCCCTGGGACGCCCGCAGGCGCAATTGAGCCGCCTCAACCTGTGCCTCAACCAGCGCCAGCCGATCAAGCTCGGTGGTGAGCATCTGCTGCCGAACAAACAGCAGCGCTGTGATCACCACAGCTACGCCCAGCAGTGCCGCGCCGATCAGCGAGCCCTTGAGCACCAGCAGGCGCCTGGCCTGACGTTCCTCTGCTGGATCAGGCAGCCCCTTGGCGCGGCGCAGCTCGCGCAACAGATCCAGAGGTGCGGTCGTCATTGCGCCTGCACCAGCCCCTGCATCACCAGCGAAGCGTAAGGAGCAGATTCGAGTTGCTCAAGGGAGGCGCCCAAGGCTCCAGCCAGCGGCTGAAGCTGCGGTAGCTCTGCGCTCGTCCAGAGCTCACGCAGGCAAAACGCAGGATCTGAGCTGCGGTAAAAGGCCACAACCTGCTCCAGCTTGAGACCCAGATCAGGATCCTGCGCCTCGAACAGAC
>VGQR01000150.1 GCA_016882345.1 Cyanobacteria bacterium K_DeepCast_35m_m2_023 | reverse complement strand
CGTGTATCCACTGCCGATGGCCCTGATGCTGATGACAGTCGGCACGATCGTGATCAGCAACGTCACCCAGGACCTCACCCAGTTGGGCGGCCTGTGGAGCAAGCGCCCACTGATGGGCATGGCGTTTCTGGCTGGGGCGTTTGGCCTGATGGCCTTGCCACCGTTTGGAGGCTTCGCTGCCCTGCGCGAACTGCTGGAGCTGGCGATGGCCAGCAAGGCCCCTGTCCTGTTGGGCGGCCTGGTGCTGGTCACCAACGCCCTGCTGTGCGCCTCGATGATGCGGGTGTTTGGTCTGATCTGGGGCGGGGTACCCAAACCCTTCACCATCCGCTCAGCCGAAGTGCTGTGGCTGATGGTGCTGCCCACCATGCTGCTGATGGGACTGGTGCTGCACATTCCCCAGCTGCTGCTGCAACTGGGGGTCTACAAGCTCAGCCCAATCCCTGGCTGGGGGCCCTTTGGCTGGGCCCTGGTGGGGTCCACCCTGCTGGGAGCAGGCAGTTCCCTGTGGTTCTACCTGAGGCCCCATCCCCTGGCCGAGCTGCCCTCCGGCCTGGGCGGAGTGCAGCATTGGCTGGCAGAAGACATGCACACCGAGGCCTTTTATCACCGCACGGTGGTGGCCCTGGTTGTGGGCCTGGCCCGCTTCAGCGCCTGGAGCGACAAGGCCCTGGTGGATGGTTTCAGCAGCGGCGCCGGCGGTGTCGCCATGGCCGGTGCCCGCAAGCTGAGCCTCACCACCAGCGGCAACTCCCAGGCCTATGCCCTGTCACTGGTGCTGGGGGTGCTGGTGATGTCGGCCTGGCTGCTGGCCCGTTGATCTGGAGGATGTCATGACCCTGTTGCTGCTGTTGTTGATTCCTGTGGTGGTGGCCTGCGGTCTGCCACTGCTGCCCGCCGAGAGCCCGTGGGTTCGCCGCCTGGCGCTGCTGGCCGCTCTGGCCCAGATGTCGGTTGGACTGCTCGCCTGGCGCACACCCCCGGCCGACCTGTCTGTGAGCTGGCTGCCCAAACTGGGGTTGCGCCTCGATCTGGGCCTCGATGGCCTCAGCCTGCCGCTGGTGCTGCTGGCGGCCTTGATCACGGCGATGGCGGTGCTGGCCACTCCTGTTGGCCAAAGCCGGCCGCGGTTGTTCTTCGCCCTGCTGCTGGTCACCAACGTGGGCCTGATGGGCTCCTTCCTGGCCCGCAACGCCCTGCTGTTCGTGCTGGCCTACGAGCTGATCATGATTCCGACGACGCTGCTGGTGGCGATCTGGGGCGGCGAACGACGCGCCGGCGCGGCCATTCGCTTCCTGATCTATGGAGCGGTATCGGGCATCACATTGCTGGCCGCTGTCCTGGCCTTCGGATGGCTCAACCCCGGAGGCGTCGACTTCAGCTTCACGGACCTGGCGCACCACAACCTGACCCTGCAACAGCAGCACTGGTTGCTGGCCCTGGTGCTGGTGGCCTTCGGACTCAAACTGCCGATCGTGCCGCTGCACGGCTGGCAGCCGCTCACCTACAGCCAGGCGCCGACCCCGGTGGCCATGCTGCTGAGCGGTGCAGTGTCCAAGCTCGGTGCCTACGGGCTGCTGCGCTTCGGCATCCAGTTTCTGCCGGATGCCTGGAGCGACTGGTCGGCCTGGATTGCGGCGGTCGGTGCGGTGAGCGCCATCTACGGCGCTCTCAACGCCATCGCCCAGCTCGACATGCGTCGTCTGGTGGCCTATAGCTCCCTGGGACACATGGGCTTCCTGGTGCTTGCCCTGGCTGCCGCCACCCCCTTGAGCCTGCAGGGGATGATGGCCCAGATCCTGGCCCACGGCTTGATCATCGCCCTGCTGTTCTGCCTGGTGGGTCTGATCGAAACCAAGACCGGCACGGCCGAAATCCCCGCGCTCTCGGGCCTGCTCAATGCCCAGCGGGGCCTGCCCTTCACCATGGGGTTGCTGCTGCTGGCCCTCATGGCAGCCGCGGGCGTGCCGGGTCAGGCCGGATTCGTGGCTGAGCTGCTGGTGTTTGAAGGCAGCTGGGTGGCCTACCCCATCCCCACGTTGGTGTGTCTGGTGTCCTCGGGCTTCACCGCCGTCTATGCCGTGCGCCTGTTCAACCGCGTCGGCTTTGGGCGCCTCGACAACGCCAAGGCCGACTGGGCCAGCACCAGCTGGGGTGAGCGGGTTCCTGCCCTGGTGCTCACCGCCCTGGTCCTGGTGGGCGGCATCTGGCCCGCCCTGCTCACCGGTTGGAGTGAAGACGCCACCGCCCCCCTGGCCCTGCGCAGCAGCGATGCCGTCACGGTCATCGCTGCTGCGCCGCACACCTCGATCTCGGAGCTGAGCGCATGACCACCACCACTGCCCCAGAACCCACCAAGGCACCGTTGATCCCGCCGTCGACGCATCGCTACGCCGATGTGATTCATCGGCTCGAGGCGGGTGGCTCGATGCTGCCGGACACCCCCGAGAACCTCAAGCAGATCATCGGCATTTACAAGGCCTACGCCGTGCCGATGGATTTCTATTGGCGCGACCTGCTGTACATCGCCGAACAGGTTTTCCTCAACCCGCTGCCGGCGTTCAAGTACTTCATCTCCAAGGAGTATCTCGATCGTCCCAACAGCTACGCCGGCGATCAATCACAGCTGCGCATCTGGCGCGGCACCGAGAAGGCGCACCCCGAGCTGCTGGAGTTCATGGACCGCGGCGAGACGCGCCGCATGCCCAAGCTCCTGCACCACCTCTGGCATGACCGGGTGAACATGGAGTTTGCCGAGGCCTGCATGCAGGCCATGCTCTGGCATCAGGGCATGGGCGGGCGCTTCAACGATTACCTCGAGAGCGACGCCTACAAGGCCAACGCCGACCGGGCGATCAAGGCCTACTTCAAGGGCAATCCCTTGATGCTGGGCTTGTACAAGCTGTTCCCGGAGATGGTCCTGGAGCAGGTGCGTCAGCTGAGCTACTACGCCAACTTGGGCTTGTTCTGGGAAGTGATGGCGCCAGTCTTTTTCGAGATGAGCGACATCTACGACGAAGGCGGCTTCAAGGGCGTCCCCGATGCGATGGACTTTCTGGTCAACGGCATCTTTGCCGTGGCGGGCCGGCCGATCTACCACCATGTGTTCATCGACGGCGAATGCTTCGAGATCATTCCCAAGAGCGAGGGCTTCACCTGGCTCTATGAAGCTGCGCTTCCCTATGTGGAGGCGGTCTTTTACCGCACCTCACCGTTCCGCGGCACCAAAAGCTACAACGCCCAGGCGGGTCAGGTGCCGGCCAATCAGGCCGACTTCCACTACGGCATCTTGTACGCCGACGTGTATCCGGTGGGATCGGCCGGGATTCCGCCCACCCTGCTGATGCAGGACGTGCTGCACTTTCTGCCTCCCTACCTCAAGGAGATCTACAAGCAGCACCGGCGCGGCGAGGAAGACGAGCTGATCCAGCTGGGCATCACCTTCCAGCGCTCGATGTACAACGTCACCTCGGCGGTGATTCAGGCCCTTCGCTGCGCCTTGCTGTATCCCCTCGACGACACGGATCCGAAACACCTGCAGGCCAACCGCGCCTTCTTTGAAGCGCAAATGGACCGTTTTTTGCGGCCCGAGGCCCGTCTCCCCGACATTCAGACCCAGGACTACCGCTGATCGCCGTTCCCTTCGCGACCCCAACTTCTGATGGCCACGATTCTCGAAACCGCCGCCTCGGTTGGCGTGTTCAACACCCTGCTGGCGGCCGTGGATGCGGCCGGCCTGCGCGAAGCTCTGGAGAGCCCGGGCCCCTTCACCGTGCTGGCCCCGGTGGATGACGCCTTTGCCGCCCTGCCGCCCGGCACCGTGCAGACCCTGGTCGACAATCCGCCTCAATTGGCGCGAATCCTCAAGTACCACGTGATTGCTGGCCGCCACCTTCGCAACGAGCTGATCACCCAGGAGGCCTGGGACAGCCTCGAAGGGGCGCCGATCGCCATTCGCAGTACGGACCCGTTCGAGGTCAAGAACGCCACGGTGGTCACGGCCGATGTCGAGTGTGACAACGGCGTGGTGCACGTGATCAATCGCGTGATCCTGCCGGGTTGACTGCCAGTGCAAGCGCTTTAGCAGCGACAATCAAGACAACCGGAACAACAGAAAAAGAGGCTCAGTTGAACCGAGCCTCCACAACAGTGATCGTTAATCAGGCTTGCAAGTAGTCCATCATCTGGTGTGATCGTTGCCGCACTGCAGCAACGGCCCTGCGTTCAATGCCTCGGGCCGTGTCACGGGTGACGCCGAGGCTGCGGGCCACGGAGCTCAGGGTCATCGGTTCCTGCCCGTTGATGCCATAACGAAGGCGCAACAGCGCTGCCTCCTGTTCGGGCAGCTCTTTCAGCAACTGCTCAAGGTCGTCACTGAGTAAATGGCCCTGCAGACGATCATCTGGGCGCGGCGATGTGCAACTGATGCGCTCCATCAGGTTGTCGTCCTCCATGGCACTGGAGGACGAATCAAGGCTCAGCGGTTGTTGAGCGCGGAACAAAACCTCGCGGATGTCAAGCGGCTTGAGACCGGTGGCATCGGCCAGCTCGTCCACGCTGGGTGCACGACCAAACTGTTGCCACAGTTGTTGCTGGGCACGGCGCAGCTTGCCCAGATGTTCGCCCACGTGGACAGGCAGACGAATCGTGCGGGCCTTCCTGGCAATCGCACGGGTGATGCCCTCACGAATCCACCAGTAGGCATAGGTCGAAAACTTGTAGCCACGGCTGGGATCAAAGCGATCGACCGCCTTGATCAAGCCGAGATTGCCTTCCTGGATCAAGTCCTCTAACTGCAGCTGCTGGTTGGCATAGTTGCGGGCAATGGTGACCACCAGCCGCAGGTTGGCGGAGCACATGCGCTGGCGTGCCCGACGGCCCTGGCGCAGCTTGCGCTGCAACTGGGCGGGGGTCAGTCCGGCTTCGGCCGCCACGAGCTCGTCACTGGGGGAGGAACCCCCTGAGCGCAACGTGAGTTCTTCGGTGACCTCTTCCAGACGGCAGAGCATCTGGACGGAGCGGGCGAGGGTGATTTCCTCTTCATGGGTCAGCAACGGCACGCGGCTGATCGCCTGCATGTAGTGGCTGAGAGCGTCGCAGTTGCTGCGGTGGAGCTTCTGTGGCGCAGGCATCGCTTGTGGATGTCGGCATTGGGTCGGCGAACGTTAACGATGAATTGAGGCCGTTGGGCACGAAAAATCCGCCCAATATCAAGGACTGATGCATGCAATCAAGCCGGCTAATCGAGTGGTTCCTCCAAGGTGAAGCCCGATAAAGCAACCATCTCAACGATCGACCGCAACCCTTAAACTCCAGTCTCCACATGGGTTTTCAGCGACCGAAAGAGCACAAACCCAACACGTCAAACCATCAAAAAAGATTCTCATAGCTTTTTTGACGATCGATTGGGCCACGACGCAGCAACAAAGGCCATTGCATCAATAAAAGAGTCTGATCACACTCGAGGTTTGGATTGATGGCTGCAATGACCAACAGCATCAAGCGAGTTCGGTCAACGCACCATGCAACGCGCTGTAACAGTGCTGCAATTGCGCCTCGCTGATGCCGAG
>VGQR01000149.1 GCA_016882345.1 Cyanobacteria bacterium K_DeepCast_35m_m2_023 | reverse complement strand
AAATGCACCCATTTGCGTACATTTTACCGCCAGAAACTGGTCATATCCATTGCGGCGCAACTGGTCTGACCTTATTCAGGAGGCCCTAAGTATCAAGGACTACCAGGTTGTGCGGGCTGGGGAGGTAGCCCACTCGGCTTGGCAGGCGCTCAGTAGTTGGCGCCGCTGCGCCGTTGGTGCACGGCGGTGCTGCCCTCGGGATCGAGCACCCCGCCGGTGTTGGCCTGGGCGTAGATGAGCCAGTGGTCGCCGCATTCCATGCGGGCCGTGACCGTGGCCTCCAGCCAGGCCAGGGCCGCCGGCAGGATCGGCTGCCCCTGGGGGCTCGCCTCCAGCGCGAGGCCGGAAAAGCGGTCGGCCCCGGGGGCAAAGGGCTGCAGAAACTGCTTCATCAGAGCGGTTTCACGACCTGCCGCCAGCACGTTGAGGCAGCACAGATCGCCGATGTGCAGCAGCGATTCGGCGGCCCGGTCCTTGGCGACGGCCACGGTGAAGCCGGGGGGGCTGAAGCTGGCCTGGCTCACCCAGCTGGCCACCAGGGCGCTGCTGAGGCCATGGGCGCCCTCGCCCTTGCGGACCGTGAGCACGCAGAGCGACCCCACCACGCGGCCGAGGGCCTGCACGGCGGGGTCGCTGCGGCTCTCGGCCAGGCCGCCGGCGCTCTGGCGGCGCAGGCTGCGGCGCTGTTCGGCCAGCAGCTGGCGCCCCAGGGCGGTGCCGATTTCTTCAATCGTTTTGAGGGTGGGCGCATCGGGGCTGAACTTCACCTTGATCGGCTCGAACGCCAGCGTGAAGCCGCCATCGCGCAGCTTGGTCTCGAGCAGCTCGAGGGCTTCGCCGCTCCAGCCGAAACTGCCGAACACGCCCACCGGTTTGCTGCGGTCGGCTTCGGCCAGCACGGTGCCCAGGGCCGACACGATCGGTGTGGGGGCATGGCCCCCCAGGGTGGGTGAGCCGATCAACAGCGCATCGCAGCTGCGGATTGCGGCCAGCAATTGCTCGGGTGGGCTGAATTCGCAATTGATGCTCTCGACCCGCACGCCGGTGCGGGACACCCCCTGGGCCAGGGCGTCGGCGATGGCGGCGGTGTTGCCATAGGCGCTGGCGAACAGCAGGGCCACCGACAGGCTGCTGCGGCTGCTGCTCTCGCCCCAGCGGCGGTAGTCGGCCAGCAGGCTGCGCCAGCTTTCGGCGATCGCCGGTCCATGGCCTGGGGCAATCGTGCGGATGTCGAGTGCTTCAAAACGCTCGACCACGCTCTCGACCTGGCTGGCCATCGGTGCCATCAGGCAGTCGTAGAAGTAGCGGCGGTCCTCTTCGCTGCTGCTGCGGTTGGCCTCGGCAAAGGCCTCGCTGCACAGGTGGGCGGCGAAGAACTTGCCGCTCATCAGCAGGCCGCTGGTCTCTTCGAAGGCGGCCAGGGCCCCCGGCCAGCGCGGCGTGGGCACCGGCAGCAGCTGCAGCACGTGCCCGTGGCTCAAAGGGCGGCTCAGCTCGTGTTTGATCACATCGATCGGCGGCAGCGGCGGCAGCACCGCTTCATTCGCTTCGGCGCTGCCCGGCGGGGCGGGCTTGCGCAGCGACCACAGGTCTGCGAGCAGCTTGGCGCCGGCGTTGGAGGCCACCAGCATCAGCTGGGGCCAGCGCTCTGCCAGCTGCTGCAACAGGGCCACCCGGTTGGGGTTGACATGGCCGACCACCACCTTGAGCGGCGCGTCGGCGGCAACCAACGCCGCCAGTTGCTCGAGAAACGGTTCGGCAAACGAGGTGCCGGGGGGGTGCACCAGCACCGCTGGCACGGGTCTGCCCTCGGCGTTGGGTCCGGCCAAAAACAAAAAGCTGTTGGCCGTGGTTCCCCGCTCAAGCCCGTATTCGATTTCGAAGCGCAGGCGCTTCGGACTCAGCCCCTTGAGGCAGACCAGCCCCGGCTCCAGTTCGAGGGCGATGACGCGGCGTTCGCTGCCGGTTGGCGGGGGGCTGGTGACGGTCATCTCAGTAGTGATTGCCCACCTTGCGGTGATGCACGGCGGTGGCGGCCTCGGTGTCGGAGACGTTGCCTTGCTCGACCTCGGCGTAGATGATCCAGTGGTCGGGGCCTTCGAGCCGCTGCACCACGCGGCAGCCCAGGAACGCCAGGGCATCGGCCAGCACCGGGCCGCCCTGGGCGACCCCCTCGAGCACGTTGACGCCGGCGAAGCGGTCGGCCCCAGGCGGGAAGCGCTTGAGAAAATGCCGCAACAGCTCCTGGTGGTTGTCGTCGCGCAGCACGTTGAGCACGAAGCGATCGCCGACCTGCATCAGCGCTTCGATGGCGCGGTCTTTGGCCACGGCCACCGTGAGCCCCGGCGGCTCAAAGCTCGCCTGGCTCACCCAGCTGGCGACCATGGCGCCACTGAGCCGCGCCTCGCCTTCGCCCTGGCGCGCCGTCACCACGTACAGCCCGCCGGACAGGCGACCCAGCGCCTTGTCGAGGTCGCCATCGAGGGACTTCATCGCGGCAATGGTCTTGGCCTTGGTGAGCAGCTGGCCCAGGTCGGTGCCCGCTTCTTCGCAGCGCTGGTAGTCCTCGGCGCTGGGCAGCTGGCGGATGCGCAGCGGTTCAAAGCCCGCGGGTTGGCCCTGGGCCCGCAGCTGGTTGGCGACCGTGTCGATCGGTTCGTCGTCGCCGCTGAAGGCGTCGTAGCAGCCCACCCACTGCTTAGGCTTGAGGGTGGCCAGCAGGGTGCCGATGCTGGCCTGCAGCTCGGCATCGGGGTTGGCAGGCCAGGTGGGCACCACCACGGCGCTGGCGTCCCCGATCAGGGCGCTCAGCTCCTGGGCGTCGGTGGCGCGCAGATCGACCAGTTGCACGGCGGCGCCGGCCTTGCCGATGCCCCGGGCAATCGCCTGGCTGAGCCGGTCGCAGAACCCGGTCTGGCTCAGGTAGCAGACGGCCACATAGGCCTCGGCGCTGCTGCGCTCTGAGCTCCAGCTGCGGTAGTCGTCGATCCAGGTGGACAGGTGGTGGCGCAACAGTGGCCCGTGGCCCACGGCAATCGTCGTGACCTCAGGCAGGGCATCCATCCGCTTGAGGGCCTGCAGCACGCTGCGGGCGTTGGGCCCCATCAGGCACTCGTAATAGAAGCGAAAGTCGGGAGCGATCGCGCCGGGGTTGACGTCAAAGACGTCGTCTGAGCAGTAGTGCAACCCGAAGGCATCGCAGGTGTAGAGGATGCCGGTCCCGTGGTCGAACGAAAAGATCGTGTCGGGCCAGTGCAGATTCGGCGCGCTCAGAAATTCGAAGCGGTGGGCCACGCCGCTGCTGGGGTTGGTGCCCAGGTCCAGTTCGTCGCCGCTCTTGACAGCGCGGCTCTTGAACGGCCGGTGCACCTGGTTCTCAAGAAATTGGATCGCCACCTTGGAGGCGACGATTTCAATCTCGGGGTTGCGGTCGAGCAGGTGGCCGATCAGGCCCGAGTGGTCGGGCTCGGTGTGGCTGACGATCAACACATCGATCGCCGCCGGATCGATCTGCTGCTCCAGCAGCGGCAGCCAGGTGCTTTCGAACTTGAGGTGGCTGGTGTCGATCAGGGCGGTGCGCTCGCCGCGCACCACAAAGCTGTTGTACGTGGTGCCGTTGCGCAGACCGAACTCGATGTCGAAGCGGCTGCGGTCCCAGTCGAGCGAGCGGATCGTGGTCGAATCGGGGCCGATCGGCTCGCACTGCAGGCTCAGGCGCGGGGTGGCGCCCACTGGTGTGGCCGTTGACGTGGCAACCATCGGCAGCTCCAGGCTCTTGTCCTGACTGTAGGCAGGGCCAGCGGGGCCCTGGTCAGAGCCAGTGCCCGTCGATGTGACTAGGTTGCAAGCATGCAGAGCTGGCCCATCCATGAAGCCAAGGCCCGTCTGTCCGAGCTGATCAAGCGGGCCCAGCAGCAGCCCCAGCAGCTCACCTCCCATGGGCTCCCCGTTGCCGTGGTGGTGTCGGCTGAGTCGTATCAGCGCCAGCAGGATGCCGGCGAGTCACTGGTGGCCTTCATTCGTCAGTCGCCGCTGGTTGGCGCTGATGGGCTGGAGCTGGAGCGCTGCCCAGATCCGGTCAGGGATGTGGATCTGACTTGAGTGTGCTGACCCTGGGCGAGATCCGCCGCGGGGTGGAGCGTTTGCCGGCTGGATCGCGACGCGACCTGCTGCTGCAGTGGCTGCAGGACGAGCTGCCGGCTTTTTTTGCGGGCCGGATCCTGGGCATCGCCGCGGCCGTCGCGCACCGCTGGGGCTGCTTGCTGGCTGCGGCGGGGCGGCCGCTGGCGGCGATCGACAGCCTGCTGGTGGCCCAGGCGCTGGAGCACGACTTGGTGCTGGTTACCTGCAACCTCAAGGATGTGGCCGATTTGCCGGTCGGCGTGGTCAATCCCTGGCAGGAGCCTGACCGGCAGGGTTGAGGCTGCTCAGGGTTTCCGCAGTAAATCGGCCAGCTCGGCGACGCCGATGGCGTCGACCCCGGCGGGCGCAGCTCAGCAGGGCCATGACCGTGGTGGATGTCCTTGCAAATGTGAACTGTCGTGCCCGATTTGCAAGTAAAAAAGGTTCGCTGAGGTCGCGGCGCCTTGTCAGAGCCAGTGCAAGTCGCTGAAGGCAGCGGCCTGGCCGCAGGGCAGGCCGCTGGCATCGCGCAGCGTCCAGATGCGGGCACCGGTGATCGCAAAGCGACGCCCCCGGCTGTCGATGCGGATGCCGCTGTAGTTCGTGATCGCCAGCTGTTGCTGGGCGGTGGTCAGCGCCTGTTGGCGGCTGGCCCGCTCTGCCGGCTCTGCGGTGCGGCTCGAGGGCATGCCCACCATGGCGGCCCAGTCACGGCGCCAGAGCCGCAGGGCGGCGCGATTGGCGTAGGTGAGCCGGGGTCCCTCGCCCTGATCCAGGGGGGCACCGTCGTGGGCCAGCACCACAGTGTCAGCGGCAAACAGCTCCTGGGCCAGCAGGCGTGGGTCAGGAGCTGAGCCTGCAGCCGCCCCGCAGGCCAGCAGCGGCCGCCCAAAGGCGCGCTCGTGGCTGGCGACGATGCACCCGGCAAGGCCGATGCTCTCGGGCGTCAGCCAGGGGCTCTCGCGCATCAGCTGTCATTGCTGCTGCCGTTATCCATGGCGGTGGCCATGGCCGCGGTGGCCAGCAGTTGGCCCTGGTCCTTGAGCTGTTCCAGGAACAGGCGGTTGGCGCCGGGGAAGCGGGGTTCCTCGGCCAGGGGCAGCGGACCTGCGGCATCGAGGCCGGTGTCACCCTCGAGGGCGGGGGCGATCACCACCAGACTCGGATCGAGCGCTGCGTCGTAGCGCCACCAGCGGCTCGGATCCGCAATGGCAGCGTGAGCTGCTCGTTGGGGGCCTACGGCGTCCGGTTGCGGTGGTCCGTCGGCTGCAGCCTGGCCGGCAGCGGCCCTGGCCAGCAGCCTTCGGCGCCCTTTGGCCAGATCGCTCAGCAGCTGGGCGCGGGTGCGGCCGCGCAGCTGAAACAGCACGAACGGGTCTTCGCTGAAGCGGTCTCCCATCAGGTAGAAGACCGCGCTCACGTGCTTGCAGGGGTTGGCTTTGTCGGGGCAGCTGCACTCGC
>VGQR01000148.1 GCA_016882345.1 Cyanobacteria bacterium K_DeepCast_35m_m2_023 | reverse complement strand
TTCTTCCAGCTCTTCCCAAGGCATCAAGGAAGAGAAGATCACCCAGCGGTTGTCCGCATCCAACGTGCCACCAAAAGGCACATAGAAGTCCTCGATTGAAAGCTGCCCGTTATGGTGTTTCCGGTACATCTGCAGCGCTCAGCAGTTGTAGCAATCGTCGATTGCCCTGATCGAGGCCATTTTATAGGGTCTCTATCGCTGAAACAAGCTGCACTGCAGTGGATCTGGCTTTTTCAGGAGACCCTGCTGAGGTCATCCAGCGTCAGATGGCACATGCGATTGAAGACAAGATTCGTCAGGCGTATGACCGATCCCAGATGATTGAAGAGAGAAGAAGATTCATGGTCGCTTGGTGTGACGCTCTTCTTGCTCAGGGATAAAGGTATAGATGCTCCATTTTTACCTCAAAAAAAGAGGGGTGTTACCCCCTCACTGCAGAAACTTGCTCATCAATCCAGTTTTGAATTTCTGACTTTACCCAGATTACAAAGAGTGATCCTAGCGGAATCTGCTTGGGAAAGGTGCCCTCTGCAATACGGGCGAAGATAGTGGACTTTGAGAGACCCATAGAAGATTTAACTTGAGGGAGGCGAAGGCGTTGTTGTCAGACTTAAATGATGACGCACTCAAGTTTAATAGCCTATCTTGCGCGATTCTAAGCCGCAAAGATATTGTCATTTGTCAAGTTAAGGTTAGGAGTCAAGGTCGCCAATAGAGTCTGAACCGATGAACCATTACCATCTACATCAAAGAAGAGCTGGCCTGTCGGTCTATCAAAGATAAAGCGATGGCTGGCCGTCGTGGCGACGGTTCCCAAGACAAATTGAGACTCCGCAATATTTACACCGGCGATTAATCCGCCTCCAAAACCCGCCGCCGAGACTTGGAGCGTATCTTGGAAAACGTTGAAGTCCGTAATTGCATCTTGGCCTTCACTAGCAAGGCTATAGGCAATTACATCAAAACCATGACCAGAGGTAATCGTGTCATTCCCTGCACCTCCAACTAACATATCGCTAGTGTTGGAACCAGTCAAAATGTCATGGCCTGCTTGACCGCTCAGATTACGGGTAGTTCCGGCTTCGATCACATCGTTACCCGTGGTTCCCTGTTGATTGAGAACACCGTCATCATTCAGGATTGTGGTTGTTACAGCCTCCGGTGTGCCAATGGTATAGCCAGTGCCACTTGCCAGGGTAAAGGAAATTGTTTCATTGGCCTCTCTGATAGTATCTCCAGTTATCACGATCTCGATCTGAGCCGATGACTCACCAGGCGCGAAGACAATATTTCCCGTTGTTGGCGAGACAAAATACCCGCCGTAGGCATTGTAGTCATTGCCACGAGTCGTCGTGCCATCAAGGGTAAAGTTAACCGTTAAAGAGTTAGTGGTAGCTCCTGAACGAGTGAAGTTATAGACGAGGTTAGTTTTGCCGTTTTCACTCACCCCGCTATAGTTACTAGCTAATCTCACCACCGGCGTGGAAGTACCGGTATTGAGAATCAGCTGTACATCGCCAACTCTACCAAAGGAATTACCAAAGACGTGCTCGAGATTATCAATCGTATCGAGCGTATTCAGCCAACCGCCAAGGGCAAAGGCCTGCCCGCTCCTTGCCGTAATCGCGCTGATGGCGGCGGCACTCAGGTCTATGGTTCGGAACAGACCTTTATCTGTGCTGGTGTAGGCTCTGCTGCCATAAATGTTGCCATCAGCCAAATCAGCATAGATTGCTGTTTTTCCGCTTCCTCCGGCCCTCAGCGTGGCAACATCCGTTACGACATCACGCAGCTCATAGGTTTCACTTGGATGCACGCTATAGTAGTCATAGGTGTTTACCCGCAGCTGAGCACTGGCGATTGGGGCGCTGAATTTAGGGAGATCGAAGCTAAACCAGTTGCGGTAGAGTTTGCCATTAGTGTTACCTGCGATATAATTCGAATTACTGTGTTCGTGGTAACCAGTGTTGTCATACCAGCCCGTATCCGATGCGTTCACGGTAATGGTTGAACCAATATCGTTATCAGCAATGGTGACCGTTGCGCTGGACGAAGGTGTGACCGTTCCCTGGCTTGCAGCAGCAGAGCCAGTCTTGGTGCCTAACCCAGCGGGTGTATAGCCGGTGCCAGCGACTACGGTGAGCGTTGCCGTCTCGGTACCTTCTGCGAGGGTGTCATCCATCACCGTGAGATTCACCAGCGCCGTGGCCGAACCGGCCGCAAAGGTGACCGTCGTTCGAATGGTCGTGTAATCGGTGCCATTGGTGGCCGTGCCGCTCATGGCGACATTGACCGTGAGGGCGCTGGTGGTGGATCCGGTGCGGGTGAGGGTGAACTGACCGTTGTCGTTGGGTTCACCGGCAACGGCATCGGTTGCCACGACCGACACCACTGGGGTGGTGGTGTCGTTATCGGCAATGGTGATCGTTGCCGAAGATGCTGCCCCCAAGGCGTTGTAGACATTGAGCCGCTTTCCTGACACCGTTTTGCCGGCCAGCGCGGCAATCGAATCACCCGAATTCATCAAGGTGTTTTTCACCTGTTGCGCTGTCCAGGTGGGATTTTGTGACCACAGCAAAGCGGCCGCCCCTGCCACATGGGGACTGGCCATCGATGTGCCAGATAGGGTGGCATATCCTCCACCTGGAGCGAGGCTGTAGATGTCGGAACCAGGAGCGCCGAGATCTACGCTGGTTAGGCCATAATTTGAGAACGAGGAGAGGGAATCTGTGCGGGTTGTGGAAGCAACGCTAATGATATTGGCAAGGTCATATGCGGCTGGATACATCGGAGAAACATCCGCATTCTTCCCATCGTTTCCAGCCGCCGCGATAAACAAAGATCCCGCCTTGCCGGCCGCGTTGATCGCGTCAAAAAGGGCTTGGCTGTAACCGCCGCCGCCCCAGGAATTGTTGGTGATCTTTACCCCTTTAGTAGTGGCGTAGTTGATCGCCAAGATTGCATTGGAGAGTTGGCCAGATCCCGTATCATCAAGGAACTTAAGGGGCATGACTTTGGCATTCCAGGCTACTCCTGTGACGCCGAGCCCATTATTGCCTCTGGCGGCAATGGTTCCAGCGACGTGGGTGCCGTGTCCCTGAACATCACTGGGGTTGTTGTCATTATAGGCAAAATCCCAGCCGCGCACGTCATCGATGTAGCCGTTGCGATCGTTGTCAATGCCGTCGCCTGCAATTTCTCCTGAGTTGATCCAGATGTTGCCCTGCAAATCAGCGTGATTGTAGTCTACTCCGGTGTCAATAACCCCAATGACCAGATTGGGATCCCCTCTTTGAATATCCCATGCCTCGGGGGCATCGATGTCGGCATCAACCTTACCACCGCTCTGCCCTGTATTGTGCAACCCCCAGAGTTGACTGAAGTTGGGATCACTTGGAAATGTTGCCTGCGAAGTTGCGCCTTTGGTTACAATATAGTCGGGTTCAATGTATTCAAAAATCGGATTCTTTCGATATTTAGATATAATTTCTTCTACGGAAACCATTCCAGACAATGTCCAGACTTGGGCCCCAGTCAGATTAACTTGCTGAGTCTTGACAGCTCCAAAGAGGGATTGAAATTCAGCAATTTTAGCGGAGGTGGTACCTAGCTTGAATTTCAGAATCAGTTGATTTGGTGCATAGGGAGCGGTTGGACGCGTTGCTGGATCTTTGCTGCTGTCCACTCCAGGTGACATGGATGCGACTTGTACCCCCGGCAGGGGCTCACTCTGCTGGGAGCTGGCTGGAGCCACGCCTAGTCGGCCAGGTGTATAGCCGGTGCCAGCGACTACGGTGAGCGTTGCCGTCTCGGTGCCTTCTACGAGGGTGTCATCCATCACCGTGAGATTCACCAGCGCCGTGGCCGAACCGGCCGCAAAGGTGACCGTCGTTGGAATGGTCGTGTAATCGGTGCCATTGGTGGCCGTGCCGCTCATGGCGACATTGACCGTGAGGGCGCTGGTGGTGGATCCGGTGCGGGTGAGGGTGAACTGACCGTTGTCGTTGGGTTCACCGGCAACGGCATCGGTTGCCACGACCGACACCACTGGGGTGGTGGTGTCGTTATCGGCAATGGTGATCGTTGCCGAAGATGCTGCCCCCAAGGCGTTGTAGACATTGAGCCGCTTTCCTGACACCGTTTTGCCGGCCAGCGCGGCAATCGAATCACCCGAATTCATCAAGGTGTTTTTCACCTGTTGCGCTGTCCAGGTGGGATTTTGTGACCACAGCAAAGCGGCCGCCCCTGCCACATGGGGACTGGCCATCGATGTGCCAGATAGGGTGGCATATCCTCCACCTGGAGCGAGGCTGTAGATGTCGGAACCAGGAGCGCCGAGATCTACGCTGGTTAGGCCATAATTTGAGAACGAGGAGAGGGAATCTGTGCGGGTTGTGGAAGCAACGCTAATGATATTGGCAAGGTCATATGCGGCTGGATACATCGGAGAAACATCCGCATTCTTCCCATCGTTTCCAGCCGCCGCGATAAACAAAGATCCCGCCTTGCCGGCCGCGTTGATCGCGTCAAAAAGGGCTTGGCTGTAACCGCCGCCGCCCCAGGAATTGTTGGTGATCTTTACCCCTTTAGTAGTGGCGTAGTTGATCGCCAAGATTGCATTGGAGAGTTGGCCAGATCCCGTATCATCAAGGAACTTAAGGGGCATGACTTTGGCATTCCAGGCTACTCCTGTGACGCCGAGCCCATTATTGCCTCTGGCGGCAATGGTTCCAGCGACGTGGGTGCCGTGTCCCTGAACATCACTGGGGTTGTTGTCATTATAGGCAAAATCCCAGCCGCGCACGTCATCGATGTAGCCGTTGCGATCGTTGTCAATGCCGTCGCCTGCAATTTCTCCTGAGTTGATCCAGATGTTGCCCTGCAAATCAGCGTGATTGTAGTCTACTCCGGTGTCAATAACCCCAATGACCAGATTGGGATCCCCTCTTTGAATATCCCATGCCTCGGGGGCATCGATGTCGGCATCAACCTTACCACCGCTCTGCCCTGTATTGTGCAACCCCCAGAGTTGACTGAAGTTGGGATCACTTGGAAATGTTGCCTGCGAAGTTGCGCCTTTGGTTACAATATAGTCGGGTTCAATGTATTCAAAAATCGGATTCTTTCGATATTTAGATATAATTTCTTCTACGGAAACCATTCCAGACAATGTCCAGACTTGGGCCCCAGTCAGATTAACTTGCTGAGTCTTGACAGCTCCAAAGAGGGATTGAAATTCAGCAATTTTAGCGGAGGTGGTACCTAGCTTGAATTTCAGAATCAGTTGATTTGGTGCATAGGGAGCGGTTGGACGCGTTGCTGGATCTTTGCTGCTGTCCACTCCAGGTGACATGGATGCGACTTGTACCCCCGGCAGGGGCTCACTCTGCTGGGAGCTGGCTGGAGCCACGCCTAGTCGGCCAGGTGTATAGCCGGTGCCAGCGACTACGGTGAGCGTTGCCGTCTCGGTGCCTTCTACGAGGGTGTCATCCATCACCGTGAGATTCACCAGCGCCGTGGCCGAACCGGCCGCAAAGGTGACCGTCGTTGGAATGGTCGTGTAATCGGTGCCATTGGTGGCCGTGCCGCTCATGGCGACATTGACC
>VGQR01000147.1 GCA_016882345.1 Cyanobacteria bacterium K_DeepCast_35m_m2_023 | reverse complement strand
TATTCAACGGTTAACCGGTAGGGATTAGAAGCTTTGTGATAGGGTGGTCGGATGGGTTCACGGAATCTCCGGCCATGGGCATCCGCGTTGCAGAGGTCAGCAAGCAGTTCGGCTCGTTCTGCGCGGTCGACAACGTCAGCCTCGCTATAGACAGCGGCTCCCAGGTGGCGCTGCTCGGCCCGTCAGGCTCTGGCAAAAGCACCCTGCTGCGGCTGATCGCCGGCCTGGAAGACAGCGACAGCGGCCGCATCTGGATCACCGGCGAAGAAGCCACCGAGCGCTCGGTCCAGGACCGTCAGGTGGGCTTTGTGTTTCAGCACTTCGCCCTGTTCAAGCACCGCACCGTGCGGCAAAACATTGGTTTTGGCCTTGAGCTGCGCGGCTGGAAGCACGACACGATCCGCCGCCGCGTCGATGAGCTGCTGGAGCTCGTTCAACTCCAAGGGTTTGGCGGCCGCTACCCCTCCCAGCTCTCGGGCGGCCAGCGCCAGCGGGTGGCCCTGGCCCGGGCGCTGGCGGTTCAACCGCGGGTGCTGCTGCTCGACGAACCCTTCAGTGCCCTCGACGCCAAGGTGCGCAAAGAGCTGCGCGCCTGGCTGCGCAACCTGCATGACGAGATGCACGTCACCACCGTGATCGTCACCCATGCCCAGGAGGAGGCGATGGATGTGGCCGACAAGATCGTGGTCATGAACCACGGCCGCATTGAACAGATCGGCACCCCCGCCGAGATCTACGACACCCCCGCCACTCCCTTTGTGATGAGCTTTGTGGGCGCGGTCAACGTGCTGCCCCAGGGGGCCATCCATGTGGCCGGCGGCGGCCGCAGCCAGGGCGAGGCCAACGCCCAGCTGTTCTTCAGGCCCCACGATGTGGAGGTGTTCAGCGAGCCCCAGGCCGGCACCGTTGAGGTGCAGCTCAAACGACTCAGCCACCTGGGCCGCGACCTGCAGGCCGAACTGGTGATGGCCGACGGCCAGGTGATCACTGCCCAGATCCCCCGCGACCAGATGACCTTTGGCAGTGTCAGCGTTGGCAGCCGGCTGCATGTGCGCAGCCGCGAGGCTGTGGCTTTTGTGCCGGACTACAGCATCTGAAACCACCTAAGATATATACAACCATCCAGGATGGCCATGGCAGCGACAACCCGGCTGTTCCGCAACGGCAACTCCCAGGCCGTACGCATCCCGGCTGAACTGGCCTACGAACGCAGCGATCTCGACCTGGAGATTGAACGCTGCGGCGATGAGCTGCGCATCAGGCCCGCAGTGCGTCCGATCACTGGTACCTTGCAGGCCTTGTCGTCCTTTTCGAGCAACGTTCTGGCTGAAGGGCGTCCCGAGCAGGTGCAAGCTGATCGGGAACAGCTATGAGCCTGCAACCCCGGTATCTGTTGGACACCAACATCTGCATCGACCTGATGAAGCACCAGCCGCCGAAGGTGGCTGAGCGCTTCGCCGCTTGCCGCATCGGAGCGGTGCTGATCTCGGCCATCACGGCAGCAGAGCTGCACTACGGGGTTGTGGCCTCTGGTGCCGAGGCCGAACGCAACAGGGCCGCAGGAGTCATGACGACCGCGGGATCAGCAGGTCCTGATCGCTCACCGGCACCAGCTGACCATCGAGCCGAAAACGGCTGAGCAACTTGGTGACCGTCACCCGGGTCAGACCGCACAACTCGGCCAGCGCCTTGTGGGTGAGGTTCAGCTCACTCAGCGACAGGCGGCAGCCATGACTGTTGACCTGTCCAAAGGACTGGCCGATCCAGCCGAGCAAGGCCAACAAACGGCGATCCGCAGATCGGATGCGTTGAATGGTCAGCAACTCGGCCAGCATCTGGCGCTCGCGGCGCAGCTGCGAACGGTGCCCCTCGGCATCGAGCTCGACGTGTTCGACCACGACGGTGGTGAGGCACTGAAGCTCGAGCGGGCTGAGGCCAGGGTCCTCAGAGGTGATGACATCGCCGGGCCCCCAGAGTCCAAGGGTGATGCTCTCCCCTTCAAAATCCCAGGTCATGGCACGCACATAGCCCTCGCGCAGGCGCCAGCTCATCGCGTCTGGCAGCACATCCTGTGGATGAAGGGTGAGCTGAAGAGGTCGCTTCAACAAGGCAGCGGTCATGGTTTCGGAGGCCTGCGGGGTGGGATCTGATGGAGGTCAGCGGGATCGATCGGGCGCATTCGCAAACAACAGGGCATGGGCGGCAGGCAGCTGAGCACCAGTATGCCCTAATTCCGATCGAAGTACCGGTATTTTGAGACACATCAGAGGGATCTCCCTGCCCGAGCGGGTCGCCTAACGGGACTGGACCAGCGAAAACCCTTGGCAGAATTCAGATGTAAAACATCGGCATGGGCTGCTGGAGACTGTCTCGCTCCTGCAGCAATTGCGCCAGGGTCGTCGACTCCAGGACCGCAGCTCGGGCGACCTCAGCCCGGCGACCCAAAACCTTGAGGGCCTGAAAACCGGGATCATCACGACTGCCCTGGCGCTCAACAACCGTCTCACCCTCCAGGCAGGCCTCAATCTCGGCGACGTTGATCTCCTCAGGGGCAAGGGCCAGGCGAAAACCACCATGGGGACCACGCACGCTCTTGAGAAACCCGGCCTTGCGCAGGGAGGTGAGCATCTGCTCGAGGTAGCGCTCGGGGATGCCGTGATCTCGGCTGATCTCACGGGTCTTCAGCAGCCCAGCATCCGGATGCAGCACCGCCAGATCCATCAGGGCAATCAGGCCATACTCGGTTTTGGCACTAAATCCCATCTGCTTACTGGTCAATCAGCCCATTCTGCACATCAATACGCAATTCCAATCGGAATACCGCCACCCAGGCGCGGCCCGCGTAGTCCGGGGCACACCGGCCCGGGAAGGAGTCGGCATAAACTATTGAAATTCTCGATCGAGAAACCGTAATTTACCAACCTCTCCTTTCGTCCCACCCGCATCGTTCGGCAGCGGCCAGCTTGATCGGCCTGCCTGTGGCCATCGGTTCAGTGGCCGCCCTCGGCACCTCTTTGGTCCAGGCCCAGCAACCGCCCAAACCCCTGAGCCTGACCCTGGTTTCCTACGCGGTGACCAAGGACTCCTACGACAAGATCTTCAAGCTGTTTGCCGACGACTGGAAGAAGAAGACCGGTCAGACGGTCACGTTCAAAGGCAGCTACGGCGGTTCCGGTAGCCAGACCCGTGCCGTGATCGATGGCCTGGAAGCCGACATCGTCAGCCTGGAAATGGCCTCCGACATCAACAAAATCCAGCAGGCCGGCCTGATCCAACCCGGCTGGGAGCGGGAGAACCCCAACGGCTCCACCCCCATCCACTCGACGGTCGCCGTGTTCGTCCGGCCGGGCAATCCCAAGAAGATCAAGACCTGGCAGGACCTCGACAATCCCAACGTTGACGTGGTCGCCGCCAATCCCAAGACCTCAGGCGGGGCCCGCTGGAATTTCGTGGCCCTCTGGGGCGCAGTCACCGAGTCCGGCGGCAGCGAAGCCCAGGCCCGCAAGTTCATCACTGGCGTCTACAAGAACGCCGATGTGCTGCCCAAGGACGCCCGCGAAGCCACCGATCTCTTCGTCAAGCGCAAGAAGGGCGACGTGCTGCTCAACTGGGAGACCGAAGCGATCCTGGCCAAGCGCAAGGGCGAATGGACCACGCCCTACAAGCTGTTCAGCCCCAACGTGCTGACCGCCCAGCCCGTGACGGTGGTCGACAAGGTGGCGGACCGGCGCCGCACCCGCAAGGTGGCCGAAGCCTTCGTTCGCTTCCTGTACACCCCGGCCGCCCAGAAGATCTTTGTCGACAACGGTTTCCGCCCGGCCACGGCCGCCGGCAAGGCCTACGGCAAGACCAAGTTCCAGGCGCTGAAGTTCTTCTCGATCGACGACTTCGGCGGCTGGGGCGCTGCCGACAAGACGTTCTTCGGCAAGGGCGGCGTCTGGGATCAGATCTTCGCCAAGACCCGCTGAACCGAGTCCACCACCACACAGAGACCCCGCAAGCCCCGGCCCCCTGCCGTGGGCTTTCCCTTTTCAAGGGCATAAGCCCACCGGGAAACCGGTGTATGATCTAGCCCTATCTCGATCGGTCTACCGTGGTTTTCATGTCCAAAGCTCCTTCGGGGTTCGCCACCGGGGCCGCAGCAGCGGCGACTGCGCTGCTGCTGAGCGCCTGTGGAAGCAGCCCCGAAGCCAGGCGCGGCACCACGGGTCAGGGCAGACAGGACCTGCTGCTGGTGAGTTACGCGGTCACCAAAGGGGCTTATGAGCGCATTCTTCCGGCGTTCGAGGCCGAATGGAAAGCCAAAACCGGGCAAGACGTCTCCATCAAAACCAGCTACGGGGGCTCCGGCACCCAGACCCGCGCTGTCATCGATGGCCTGTAAGCCGACGTGGTCACCCTGGCCCTGGGGGCCGATGTGCTCAAACTGCAGCAAGCCGGCTTGATCCAGGCTGGCTGGGAGAAGGAGCTGCCCAGAGGCAGCATCATCACCCATTCCGCGGTGGCCCTCATTCCCCGCAGCGGCAACCCCAAAGGGATCAAGGCTTGGAGCGATCTCAACAAGGCCGGCGTGACCGTGGTCACCGCCAATCCCAAAACCTCAGGCGGCGCCCGCTGGAATTTTCTGGGCCTGTGGGGCTCCATCAGCCAGAACGGGGGCACGGCCCAGCAGGCTGAACGCTATGTCGCCAGTGTCTACAACAACTTCGACAACCTGCCCAAGGATGCCCGTGAAGCCTCGGATGTGTTCCTCAAGCGCGGCCAGGGCGATGTGCTGCTGAATTACGAGAACGAAGCGATCCTGGCCAGCAAGAGTGGCAACTTCAAGCAGCCATTCATCGTTCCAGAGCTCAACATCCGCATTGAAGGGCCAGTGGCCGTGGTCGACAAAAACGTCGACAACCACGACACGCGACAAGCCGCCGAAGCCCTGGCCGCCTACCTGCTGACACCACAGGCCCAACGCATTTTTGCCGAAGAGGGGTTTCGCCCCACCGATCCGGCCGTGTGGGCCAAGGTGCAGAGCCGATTCGCCCCTGTCCGGCGTTGGTTCAGCGTGGCCGACTTCGGTGGCTGGGCCAAAGTCAACCAGGAGTTCTTCGCCGATGGCGGCCTCTGGGACAACCTGATCGCCAAATCCCGCTGACGCCATGTGTGAACTGCTGGCCCTTAACGCCAACACCCCCACTGACATGGACTTTTCGTTTCGGGGGCTCAGCCGCCGAGGCGGGGCCACCGGCGAGCACGCCGATGGCTGGGGGCTGGCGAGTTTCACCCCCGACGGCCATGGCCTGACCCTGCTGCGGGAAGTGGCGCCTGCCGCCTTTTCAGCCCTGGCTGAACAGCTGGCCGAGCGATCCCCCAAGGCACTGGTGTCGATTGCCCACATTCGCAAAGCCACCCAAGGTGTGGTGGCGTTGGAGAACTGCCACCCGTTCACGCGCAGCTGGGGCAGCCAAACCTGGGTCTTTGCCCACAACGGCGACCTCAAGGGCGACATCCCCCTGAGGGATCACTACCGTCCCCAGGGCAACACCGACAGCGAAGCGGCGTTCTGCTGGATCCTCGAACAACTGGACCGCGCTGCCGTCGATGCCGGCGACCATGATGGCCTGTTCACACTGCTGCATGACTGCGCCGCGGAG
>VGQR01000146.1 GCA_016882345.1 Cyanobacteria bacterium K_DeepCast_35m_m2_023 | reverse complement strand
GAAAGAGGGCTATTTCCCCGTCGCTCCCAACGACACGCTGCAGGACATGCGCACCGAGATGCTGCTGACCATGGGCAGCCTCGGTGTCCCGATCGAGAAACAGCACCACGAGGTGGCCACGGCCCAGCACGAACTCGGCATCAAGTTTGCGGAGCTGATCAGCGCCGCCGACAACGTGATGATCTACAAGTACGTAGTGCGCAACGTCGCCCGCAAGTACGGCAAGACTGCCACGTTCATGCCCAAGCCGGTCTTCGCCGACAACGGCAGCGGCATGCACGTGCACCAGAGCCTCTGGAAGGCCGGCCAACCCCTGTTCTTTGGTGAAGGCACCTACGCCAACCTGTCGCAGACGGCGCGCTGGTACATCGGCGGCCTGCTCAAGCACGCCCCCAGCTTTTTGGCCTTCACCAACCCGACTACCAACAGCTACAAGCGCCTGGTGCCCGGCTTTGAGGCGCCGGTGAATCTGGTGTACTCCCAGGGCAACCGCTCGGCGGCGGTGCGCATTCCGCTCACCGGGCCCAGCCCCAAGGCCAAGCGCCTCGAGTTCCGCTCGGGCGATGCACTCTCGAACCCCTATTTGGGTTTTGCCGCCATGTTGATGGCCGGTATCGACGGCATCAAGAACCAGATCGACCCGGGCGATGGCACCGACGTCGATCTGTTCGAGCTGAGTGCCGAGGAACTGGCCAAGATCTCGACTGTGCCCGCCTCCCTCAACGGTGCCCTTGAAGCCCTCGATGCCGACAAGGACTACCTGCTGGCCGGCGGCGTGTTCACCGAGGACTTCATCAACAACTGGATCGCCCTCAAGTACGAGGAGGTGCAGCAGCTGCGCCAGCGGCCGCACCCCCACGAGTACGTGATGTACTACGACGCCTGATCGAAAGGCCGCTTGAGGCTGACGAGCCCCGGCGCAGGTCCGGGGCTTTTTTGATGCCAAACAATGCGATGACGGACGTCACTGACAGAAGCGAACGCCTGGCGGGCGAACGGTGCTGGGATGGACCTTCAGAGCCTGCGGTTCAGCGCGGCCGCAGCTGGGCGATGGCACTGTCATGCAGGTGCTTGAGGCGGGCCTGGCGTTGGGCCCAGGCCTGCAGTTGGCGCGTGGCATCCCCGGCAGGATTGAGGTCATGGTGGCGGGTGATGTGGGCCAGTTGCGCCTCGTGGAGCACGCGATCGTGCTGGTGCTGCAAGGCCCAGGTCTGAAATTCGGGCTCTGGATGACGATCGACAGGAACAACCATGGGAACCCTCTCGCTGAGGAGTCATTTTTACTGGCATTTCAGTAGCCGTTGTTACCAAAAGCTCGTTTCGTCACAGGTTGTATCCCCAGGTGGTCTCGACTGAGACACGGAGGCGCACCCCGATCCGTTGGAATGGCCTTGACGCAGACAGGTTGTCCCGCACCATGGCCGATCCGCTGACCAAACTTGCCTACCAGACCATGCAGCAGGGCAAGGGTCTGCTGGGCCTGGTCCACAAGGAGGCCAGCACCCGTTTGATGACCCTGGTCGCTCCCGAGGGTTCCCCCAAAACCGAGCCGGTCTCAGCCGAGCTGTTTCGGCAAATCAAAGCCTCGATGGATCGCCTGCAGGAGCTCGACTGGGAGGAAGCCGAACGCGGCTTGTACCCCGCGTCCCTGCTGTTTGATGCCCCCTGGCTCGACTGGGCAGCCCGCTACCCGTTGGTCTGGCTCGACACACCGCGAACCTGGAATCGACGGCGCGAGCGCAATGTGCGCGACCTGCCCAGCGACGTGGACCCGGCCGTCTACCCCGACTATTACCTGCAGAATTTTCACCACCAGAGCGACGGCTACCTGAGCGACACCTCGGCATCGCTCTACGACCTGCAGGTCGAAATTCTGTTCAACGGCAATGCTGACCCGATGCGTCGGCGCGTGTTGGCTCCGCTGGTGCGAGGGTTGCGCGCCTTTGCTGACCGGCCCGCGGGGCAACTGCGCATTTTGGACGTGGCCACGGGCACCGGGCGCACCCTGCGTCAGACCCGCGGCGCCCTGCCCCAGGCCCAACTGGTGGGTCTGGATCTGTCGCACGCCTATCTGCGCCAGGCCAACCGCTGGCTGAGCCAGCTGCCAGGGGAGCTGCCCCAACTGGTGCAGGGCAACGGCGAGGCGATGCCCTTCGCCGACAACAGCATGCAGGCCGTGACCTGCGTCTTTCTGCTGCACGAACTGCCAGGTGAAGCACGCCAGAACGTTCTCAATGACTGTTTCCGCCTGCTCGAGCCCGGCGGTGTGCTCGTCCTGGCCGACTCGGTGCAGCTGGCCGATTCACCCCAGTTCGAACTGGTGATGGACAACTTCCGCAAGGCCTTTCACGAGCCCTATTACCCCGATTACATCCGCGACAACATCAGTGAGCGACTGCAGCAGGCCGGCTTCGAAGCGATCAGTGCCGAATCGCACTTCATGAGTCGCGTCTGGCAGGCCCGCAAACCCCGTTGACTTAGCGCTGCAGCAACCAAGCCAGCACCATGCCGGCACCACCCCAGCGCAGCAACCGCCAAAACCGCTCCCCATCGCCACTGGCACGCAAACCCTGGGGCAGGGGGTCGAGCAACCGCTGCGTCAGAGCCAGGCGCTGGCGCTGACGCCGAGCGTTGACACCGCTGGCCAGCCGGGCTTGCTGAGGCAGGCTCAACACGACCGCCAGGTGATGGAGCAGGCTCACCGGCCGCCCTTGGCCGGGGATCGGTCGGTGTTCAGGCATCACAGGCGATGGCGGCTCCCGTCAGGATGGCGTCACCCCTGCCTCCAGCACAGCGCGTGAGCGACCGGCCCGACGATTGGCACCAGCACTGGCCTCCCGGCGCCCTCGAGGCGGCCGTGGCCCTGCAACGGCAGCTGTGCATTGGCGAGCGCGACTGGCATGCGCTCAAGACTCAGCGCTCGCGGCGCGGGGCTGAACAACTGACCGCCGCCCTGGTGCAGCTGCTGCATGGCGATCAGCCGGGACAACGGGAGGCCACCGAGGCCAGGCTGCGGGCCCTTGAGCTGCTTGAACACGCCCAGCGCTGGCTCAAGGCAGAGATCAACGATCCCGGCTGCGGTCGCCACGGTCGACGCGGCTGATGGCCACCTGCAGTCGGTTGCCGCGCCGGCTCCAGCGCACATCATCAAAACAATGCTGAATCAGAAACAGGCCCCGTCCGGCGGTTGCGTCGCAGTGCTCGGGGAGCTGGGCCATCCGTCCGCTGCATGGCAGGCCTGGACCTTCATCCTGCACCTGCCAGATCCACCAGTTGGGGGTTTCGATGCGACGGATGCGCACACATTTGTGGGGGTCACAACCATTGCCATGACGCACCGCGTTGACCAGGGCCTCGTGCAGGCCCAGCTGGAGGCGGGCCTGCAGCTGGTCGCAGCGCACGGGCTCCAACAACAGTTCGAGCAGCGGGGCCAACTTCAGGGTCGAAGGAGTGATGAAATCGAACCAACGCAGAGTCACCGGGCCGGTAGGCAGCCGCCGACTTGAAACCTACGTCAAGCGTTGCGCGATGGCCGGGTGTCGCAACACGGCATCCATCAGGCGCACCCCGCGCAACTGATTGATCAGCGGCATGTGGCCTTCGGGGGCCTCCAAGGACCAGGTGAACGATCCGGGATAACGGGTCCACAGCCCGGCCTGTTTCCAACCGAGTCGCGGCCAGAGCTGATCCCAGCGCTGGTTGCAACCACGCAGCAGCCTGGCCTGAACGCTGAAACCGAAGCGGCCTTGTGAGAAACACACCCACAGCCGATCGATCGCCTGGAGGTCAACCACCGGCATCGGTGGCACCTCGCTGTAATAAACGTAACCCCGTTTGACGGCGCCCTCGCCGGCGAGTTGACGCAGCAGTTCACTGGTCACTCGGTCCGCCTGCTCGAACTGCTGCTCCACCAGGGCCCACTGCAGGGGCGCAAAGCTCAGGCCAGCGGCACTGTCAGTTTGCAACCACCCCTCGGCATGGCTCTGTTGCCAGCTCTGCCATTGCACGGGTTCGGCGTGGGCCGCCAGCAACTGAATCAGGGTTCCTGCAGCCCAGTCATCCCCCTGGCGATCGAGATGGTCGAGCTCGGCGGGAATGAGCGGCAGCAGTTCGCCCACACGCGCCTGCAGCTGGGGCAGCAGCGTCCGGCGCTGACGCGCGCTGGCCGTGACGAAACGATCCAGCAACTGCTCGGCGGTAGAGACGACCGGTGGACCGGAGAGCATGGACAGGCCGATCGGGAGACCGTTGTGGGCCCACTATGTCAGTTGAGACCCTGAATTCCATGCCCGCTCAGGCCATCGGCGCAGCAACGCTGCCGTCATTTCTGGCGTCTGGCAGCGTGCTGGTCGATGTGCGCAGCCCCGGAGAGTTCGAGCAGGGCCACATTCCCGGGGCGATCAACCTGCCGTTGTTTCTGGATGAGCAACGGGCGGAGGTGGGGACCATCTACAAGCGCAGCGGCCGGCAACAGGCCGTGCTGACCGGTCTGCATCTCCTGGGCGAACGGCTGGGGGACCTGGCCGAGACCCTGCTGGCGCTGTCGCGCAGCAGCCCTGGCCCCCTGCGCCTGTGCTGCTGGCGCGGTGGCATGCGGTCGGGCAGCGTCGCCTGGCTGGCCGGCACCCTGGGGCTCGAAACCCTGCTGCTGGACGGCGGTTACAAAGCCTTTCGCCGCTGGGTGCTGGGCCTGGTCGATAAACCCTGGCCGCTGCTGCTGTTGGGTGGGCGCACTGGCACCGGCAAGACCGATGTGCTGCTCGCCTTGCAACAGCGCGGGGCCGCCATCGTCGATCTTGAAGGCCTGGCGCATCACCGGGGCAGCAGTTTCGGCGGGCTCGGGCTCCCCCCCCAACCCAGCAGCGAACAGTTTGAGAACCGCATCGCCATCGCGCTCTGGCAGCAGCGGCAGGCGGCCTCGATCTGGCTCGAGGCCGAGAGCGCCCAGGTGGGACGCTGCCGCATCCCCAATGGGCTGTGGCAGCAGATGAAACAGGCTCCCGTCATCGAACTGGTGCGCTCGGCCGACGCCCGGGTCGAACGGCTGGTCGATGTCTATGGGGGTCAGGGGCAGACCGCCTTGCAGGACGCCACGGCGCGCATCAGCAGGCGCCTGGGGCCACAACGCACTGCGCTGGCGCTCGAGGCCATTGCGGCGGGTGACATGGCCACAGCCTGCCGCCAGATGCTCGAGTACTACGACCGCTGCTACGACCATGAACAACACCAGCGGGGCGCTCCGCCCCTGCTGAGCCTCGTGGCCGCTGCACGCAGCGACGATGACCTGGCGGCAGAACTGCAGCGGTGGCAGTGCGCCCACAAGGCCAGCAACCCCACGGAGGGGCAGGCTTAAAGTCGGCCTTTCCAGAGGACCCCATGGGCGCCGCGATTCAGTTTTTTCGGGGCGTCGATGAACCGGTCGTCCCCGACATCCGCTTGACCCGCTCACGCGATGGGCGCACGGGCCAGGCCCTGTTTGTGTTCGAGGAGCCCAGTGCCCTGGCCCCCGAGACCATGGGGGACATCACCGGCATGTTCATGGTGGACGAGGAGGGCACGCTGATGACCCGGGAGGTCAAGGCCCGCTTCGTCAACGGCAAGGCCAGCGCCCTCGAATGCACCTACACCTGGAAAAACAACGAGGACTTTGACCGGTTCATGCGCTTTGCTCAGCGCTACGCCGAAACCAATGACCTGGGATT
>VGQR01000145.1 GCA_016882345.1 Cyanobacteria bacterium K_DeepCast_35m_m2_023 | reverse complement strand
CCAGTCGATGCATCTTGATGTCGACCGTCTGATTGCTGAAGACATTCCCCATCTCGGTTCTTACTGTCTGGAGTGTGATCAATCGGGCGATTGGTTGTTCACCGACAACGAAACCAATCATCAGCGATTGTATGGCCAAGCCAACAACACACCCTTTCAAAAGGATGGCTTCCATCGCTATGTGATTGATAGCGAATCGGCGGCGATCAATCCAGCCCAGCGCGGCAGTAAGGCCGCCCGTCACCTGCAGCGCACCCTGCAACCCGGTGAGGAGTGGCAGATCAATCTGCGTTTGCGTCCGCTCAATCACAGCGCACAGCCGGCGTTTGGTGAAGGCTTTGAGTCGGTCTTCAGCCAGCGCGAGTCGGACTGGCACTCCTTCATGGAGCACATCGTTCCAGGCCTCAGTGCTGACGATCGCTTGATTCACAATTCGTCAGTCGCAGGCCTGCTGTGGTGCAAGAAATATTACGGCTGGAGTGTGTTGCGTTGGCTTGAAGGTGATCCCACCCAGCCATCGCCACCGGCCAATCGCTGGAAGACGGAGACGGCCCGATGGAGCCGTCTTCATGCACACGACATCATTTCGATGCCCGATGCCTGGGAGTATCCCTATTTTTGCCAATGGGATCTCATGTTCCATGCGGTCTCGTTTGCGATTGTTGATCCCGCAACGGCCAAACAGCAGTGCTCCCTGCTGCGCTCTCCCCACTACACCGCACCCAACGCCCAGACCCCTGCCTACGAGTGGGCTCTCTCCGATCCGAACCCACCGATCGGGGCCTGGTCGGCCCTGCGAGTGTTTCAAATCGAGCGCAAACACGACGAGCGTGCTGACCTGTCATTTTTGCGCTCGGCCTTGCGCAAATTGCTGCTCGAATATGGGTGGTGGGCCAATCGCAACGACCGCTCGGGTGACAACGTGTTTGAAGGCGGTTTTCTCGGTCTCGACAACATTGCGGTGTTTGATCGTCGCTTCCCTCTGACGGATGGTAGCCGCATCGAGCAGTGTGACGGCACAGCCTGGATGGCTTCGCTGAGCCTGAATCTGCTGACCATGGCCGTTGAGCTCAGCGTTGAGGAACCGGAATTCGCAGACCTCTGCGAACGCTTCGTTTATGACTTCACCCAGCTGGCCATCACCCTTAACACCCCCGGACAACGTGGTTATGTCAACTGGGACGAAGAGGATGGTTTCTACTATGACGTCATTAAGCGTCCTGATGGCACCACCGATTACCTGCGAACCCGATCACTGACTGGGTTGATCCCGCTACTCGCAGTGGCCAGCTTTGATGTGGCGACTGTGAAGCGAATCCCTGCACTCGATGTGCTCAACAGCATGAGCTGGTTTGTGCATGAGCGTACGACGCCAACTTGGCTGGCGGCCAACCTGGGCCAATGGCGGGACGATCGCATTCTGTTCACCCTTGTGCCCGAGGGTCGGTTACGCCGCATTTGTGAACGCCTGTTTGATGAAGAGGAATTTCTCTCCCCCTATGGCCTCAGGGCCCTGTCCAAGGTCTATGGCGAGCACCCTTACCAGTTCACCGAAGGTGGTGACCACCAGGAGCTGGCCTACAGTCCAGCCGATAGTCCTGTCGCGATGTTTGGTGGGAACTCCAACTGGCGTGGCCCGGTCTGGATGCCCACCAATTTTATGATTATTGAGTCTCTGCAGAAGTTTGCTCACTATTACGGTGATCATTTCAAGGTGGAGTTCCCAACCCGTTCCGGAAACTGGCTTAACCTTTGGGATGTGTCGCTTCAGCTCGAGAATCGCTTAGCCAATCTGTTTCGTCGCGATGCAAGCGGGCGCCGGCCTTTCAACGGTGATGTGCCCCTGTTTCAGAACGATCCCCACTGGCGGGATCTGATCCAATTCAACGAGTATTTCCATGGTGACAATGGTCGTGGGATTGGTGCCTCCCATCAGACAGGATGGACCGCAATCATCTCGAAGATGATCAATCAGCTCAGCCGTTATCCGACTGCTTCGGGATAAGCAGCATTCGCATTGATTCGGCTTGTCGCATGACGGCACCACATACCCTTTTCGTCTTCTAGTCCTGATTGATCCATGGCCCACTCCGTTCCATCCAGCAGTCAGCCTGAACTGAGCGGGCCTAGCTGGACCAGTTCACCGTTGCCCCAGCAGTCCCAGCTGGAGGTGAGCGATGGCGATCAGTTTGATGTTGTGATCGTCGGCAGTGGAGCCGGCGGCGGAACCCTGGCACGGGTGCTTGCCCCAACAGGGTTGCGCATCCTCGTGATTGAACGTGGTGATTGGCTACCCCAGGAGCCCGAGAACTGGGATGCCGAGGAGGTGTTCCAAAAGAACCGCTACCTGTCAAAGGACATCTGGACCGATCGACATGGCAAGCCCTTTCAGCCGGGCAGCCATTACTTCGTCGGTGGAGCCACAAAGATGTACGGCGCCCACCATTTCCGGTTGCGGGCACGCGACTTCGAAGAGATGGTCCACGTGGATGGGCTCTCACCGGCCTGGCCCTTGCGCTATAGCGATTTCGAGCCCTGGTACCAGAAGGCTGAGGAGATGTACCACGTGCATGGCCTGCGTGGTGAGGACCCCACCGAACCGCCAGCCAGCGCTGCCTACCCCCATGCACCGATCTCGCACGAACCGCGCATTGCCAAGCTCGCGGATGATCTGCGTTCGGCTGGGCTTCATCCGTTCCACGCTCCCAGTGGGGTGATGCTGGATGAGGCCAACATGCCCTTCAGCCGTTGCCGCCGTTGCAACAGTTGTGATGGTTTTCCCTGTCTGGTGCACGCCAAGAGCGATGCCGATGTGATCGGCGTGCGTCCGGCTCTGGGCAACAACAACGTCTCATTGCTGACCCGGGCCGAAGTCAAGCGGCTTGAAACCGATGCCTCCGGCCGCACGGTCACCGGGGTGCAGCTCGTGCGCGACGGCGCCCCGATGCGTGTCTCGGGTGATGTGGTGGTCGTCAGCTGTGGTGCTGCCAACACGGCCCGCCTGCTGTTGATGAGCGCCAATGACAAGCATCCGCGGGGTCTGGCCAACGGCAGCGACCAGGTCGGCCGCAACTACATGTTCCACAACAGCAAGGCGGCGGTAGCCCTGTCACACGAGCCCAATCCGACGCTGTTTCAGAAGACCATTTCAGTCAACGACTGGTATTTCGGCGATGCCGACTTCGATTTCCCGATGGGCAATATCCAGATGACCGGCAAAACCCGCGGGGCGATCATGAAAGGTTATGCACCAATGGAAACCTTCCTGATGCCCAACTGGTCGATGGACCAGATCGCGGAGCATGCTCTTGATTTTTGGTTGTCGACCGAGGATCTGCCCGATCCCAACAACCGCGTGACCATTGGCGCCGACGGGGCGATCAACCTCAACTACACCGTCAACAATCAGGCGGCGGCGACTCATTTGTGGAACCGTCTGCAGGGAGTCCTTGATCGGCTGTATCTGAAAAAGCACTTGGTGGAGCGCCAGGTTTATGTCAAAAATCCGATGGGGATTGCTGCCGTTGGCCATCAGGCCGGCACCTGCTGCTTTGGCACCGATCCAGCGACGTCGGTGCTCGATGTGAACTGCAAGGCCCATGAGCTCGACAATTTGTACGTTGTCGACACCAGCTTTTTCCCCAGCATCGGCGCGGTGAATCCGTCGTTGACGGCGATCGCCAATGCGATCCGTGTGGGACACCACCTCAGGGAGCGCCTGGACCGTTGAAGCACCATGCGTCACCGGCGGCGCTCTGGCGATCGTTGACCAGTCAGTCTCCAGACCAGCAGGTGCTGATGGCCCAATCAGCGATGGCTGCTCTCACCGGGGCCTGGATGTTGTTTTGGCCCATGCCCACCGAGGTGGTCGGTCAGGGGGTGTTCATCGTGCCCCAGGGCGCCACGGTGATCGATGCGCGAGCAGTGGGCCAGATTGCCGCAATTCCGGTGACCGTCGGTCAGCAGGTGCGCCGGGGACAGCCGCTGTTACGTTTGTATCTGCCTGTTTTGGAGCAGGATCTGCGCCGCCAGCAGCGCGATCTCAGCGAGCTTGTGCGCATCAATGCCGATCTCGGTCTGCGGGACCGGGTTCGGCTCGATGCGGCCCGACGGGTGCGCGATACGGCTCTGCTCAAACTCAAGGCAGAAGACCGCCAGGTGTCGGCTTTGCACAACACCTATCGCCAGAAAGTCGCTGATCTGCGGCTGCTGGCCCGCCGCGAGGTGGTGGCCCCGTTGGCCAGGGAAGTGGTCGATACCGAGGATCGTTCGACCCAGTTGGCGGTTCAGCGCGAGAACCTGCGCATCAGTGAACGGCAGGCTATCGACGAGTACGAAAAGGTCAAGCTCGCCGTGGCCACCGAGACGCAGCGCCGCCTGTATCGCATTGATGATGCGCGCCGTGCCATCGCCGTGACCCGGGCGCGTCTGGCCTATGACGGGGTCTTGTTGGCCGAACGGGACGGCACGGTCCTCGATTGGCAGGTCGTCCGTGGCCAGACCGTCAAGTCAGGGCAGCGCCTGGGCACCCTGGGCGGCCACGACAGCGCCTCGATGCAAGCCGTTGCCTACTTCAGCCCCGCCGATGCCAGGCGGTTGAGCAAGGCCCTGCCAGTCGAGTTGGTGCCCCATTGGAACGAACGTGGGCGCTTCGGTGGCGTGCAGGCCCAGGTTTCCCAGGTAAGCCTGTTGCCGGCCACCCGCGAAGACATCGACACCACGCTTGGGAGTCCGCAACTCGCCGAGGCCCTGGTCAAAGGAGGGCCTGTGATGCGCACTCTGCTGGAGCTGCGCCGCGGTTCCAGTGCCGATGGATTTCGGTGGACGCTCTCGGGCGGCAGTTCGGTGTTTCCGATTCGACAGGGGCTCACCCTCGATGCCCATGCCTATGTCGAATGGCGATCGCCGATTTCGTATCTGCTGCCGGTGCTGCGTGATCTGACCGGCAGTTACCGAACGCTCTGGCAGTTGCGTCAAGACACCCCGCAGCGCCGCCAGCACGGGGAGTTGCCATGAGCCCAGCGTTGCGTCGTGAACTGCCCTGGTTGGCGATCGAGATCGCTCTGCTGGTGGTTCTGCTCCACAGCAACCCACCAGAACTGTGGTTCTGGTTTGCGGTGCTCGTTGTCCTGCAGATCTGGCGGCACTGGCTCTGGCGCTCAAGAACCGCCGCCGCCCAGGCCAGAGCCCTCGAGGATCAGGGGCAGCACGGGAGCTGAGCGGGGCGGCTGCTGCGGCACCGGCAGCAGCTGGCGCAGCAACTGGGCATAGCTGACGTTGGCCAGGGTGATCGATTCGGCAACTCCTTCCATGGCACTAGTGAGCAGGCTCACGGTGCTGCTCACGTCGGTGTAGTCGGCCAGTCCCAGTTGATAGCGAGCCCGCACGTCACGGAACGCTTCCCTGGCCGCCTTGAACGAGGCCCGGGCCGCCACGATCTGGACAAGGGCCTCCTGCTGGTCGTAGTAGGCGCTCTCCAGTTGTTGGCGCACCGTGTTGCGGCTGCGGGCCATGGCTTGCTCGGTGCGCTGGGCTGCCGAGCGGCTGGCGCTGGCTAGGGCTTGACTGGTGCCACCGTCGAACAGGCGCCACTGCAGGCGCAGTCCTGCGGCCCAATCGCTGTTTTGACTGCCCAACTGCGGGATCTGAGCGCTGCTGCAGCACCCCTGCAGGTCGATCACCGGTTTGGCCAGCAGTTGCTGCTCGGCGCCGGCGGCGGCGAACAGATGCAGTCT
>VGQR01000144.1 GCA_016882345.1 Cyanobacteria bacterium K_DeepCast_35m_m2_023 | reverse complement strand
TTGGCTGCGTCCACCGCCCCCTGCTGTCACCACTTCAACAACAACCATGTCCAGGCTCGTCGGTCTGCCCGCTCCCGACTTCACTGCCACCGCCGTGGTGGATCAGGAGTTCAAAACAATCACCCTATCCCAGTATCGGGGCAAGTACGTCGTTCTGTTCTTCTACCCCCTGGACTTCACCTTCGTCTGCCCCACCGAGATCACGGCGTTCTCAGATCGCTACAGCGAATTTTCAAGCCGCAACTGTGAGGTGCTGGGCGTGTCGGTGGACAGTGAATTCAGCCACCTGGCCTGGATTCAGACCGATCGCAAAAATGGCGGCCTTGGCGACATTGCCTATCCGCTGGTGGCCGATCTCAAAAAGGAGATCGCCAGCGATTATGAGGTGCTCGACGAGAATGCCGGCATTGCTTTGCGCGGTCTGTTCATCATCGACCCTGAGGGCGTGATCATGCAGTCCACCATCAATAACCTGCCTGTCGGCCGCAGTGTGGACGAGACCCTGCGCCTGCTGCAGGCCTTCCAGTACGTGCAGTCCCATCCCGATGAGGTGTGCCCCGCCAACTGGACTCCCGGCGACAAGACCATGAATCCTGATCCTGTCAAATCGAAGGACTTCTTTGCTGCTGTCAACTGAGACCGCGGCGTCCAACGATGGGGAGGTCCTGGCCTCCCCTTTTTCATTGGCTCAGGACCAGGATCACGATCAACTCAGGCCGGCACACTGGCCCGCAGGCTGGCGAGCAGAGCCCGTCCGTCCAGACCCCCCGTCGCCGGATCACAGGCCCGCTCAGGGTGGGGCATCAAGCCGAGCACATTGCCGCTGCGGTTGCAGAGTCCGGCGATATCACCCACCGAACCATTGGGGTTGCGTCCGTATCGCAGCACGATTTGTCCATGCTGCTCGAGTTCGGCGAGGGTTGCGGGATCGCAATGGAAACGCCCCTCGCCGTGGGCGATCGGTAAGGCGATGCGTTGACCGCTGCTGTAACCCTGCAACCAACTGCAGGTTCCCGGCGACACCTGCAGCTCCACGGTGTCGCAGATGAAATGCAGGTGCTGATTGCGTGTCAGCGCTCCGGGCAGCAATCCCATCTCGGTGAGCACCTGGAAACCATTGCAGATGCCCAGAACCTTGCCGCCGTGCTCGGCAAAGCGACGCACCTGCTCAAGCACCGGCGCAAAACGGGCGATCGCGCCGCAACGCAGATAATCGCCATAGCTGAAGCCCCCGGGCAGCACCACAGCACTCAGACCGGTGAGATCGGTGTCCTCGTGCCAGAGGAATCGGGTGGACAAGTCCAGGCAACCCTCCAGGGCCCAACGCAAATCTCGGTCGCAATTGGACCCAGGGAACACCACGATGCCAATGGTCATGGCTGCTCTCCTTCACGAAGCGTCAGCTGCCAGTCCTCGATCACAGGATTGGCCAGCAGGCGATCGCTGAGCAATTCGAGCTGGTTCTGGGCCGTCTGACGGTCGGGCGCTTCGAGCTCAACCTCGACCAGCCGGCCGATGCGCAAGGTGCTGATGCCAGTCACACCAAGACGGCCTGCCGCCGCACGGGTGGCTTCACCGGCAGGATCGAGGACGGATGGCCGCAAAGACACCTGAACACGGGCACGAAAAATGGGCACCGGCAGAGGACGCACTTGTTAAATCTTGCCAGCCCCGCCTCCCCGCCTGAGCTGCAACTCGTCATGGTGGGCTGTGGTGCACGGAGGGCTGGCTGGCCATGGAGGCACCACATCGGCTGTGGGGCGTGATCCTGGCTTTGCTGCCGGCAGGTCCTGGCCATCGTGACACTGCACTGCAGGCTGCAGAACTGCAATGTCAGCTCCATCAGGGTTCATGGCAACCCTGCCGCATGCGCGTCCAGGATCCTGGTCTGCGCTGGCAGCTTGAGCTGGGCGCCACCATCTATTGGTTCCAGCACGACGGTCGAGGCCAGGTGCGCATGCGTCAGTGGCACCAGCAACGTTGGCAAGCGGTGACCAGTGTCTGGCGCGATGACGCCAGCCTGTGTTGGGGACCGCTGTGCGCCAAAGGCGATCTACCGCTCGACTGAGGCCCTCACGACTGAACCGACAGCAGCATGGAGGTGATCCGGTCACGGTCGAGCCCAAAGCCCAACACCACCAAGTGCAACGCCCCCGAGCCATCGCTGGGGCTGCCCTCGAACCAAGTCTGCAGCCTCGGTCCAACCGCCTGGATCTGAAGCAAGCGCGGCTTGCCCGGAATCGCCAACCAACCCTTGAGCCGCAGGATCAACCCCTGCTCCATCAACTGACGCAGCTGCTGTTCGAGTTGCTGCTGCTGCCACGTCCCCGTCAAGGTCAACGCCACCGACTCGATCGCCACATGGCTGTGGTCGTGGTGATCGTGAGGGTCATCGTGATCGTGATGTTCGCCATGACCCAGGCGGGCGAGCCGCTCGCTCGCGTCGCCCGTTTCGAGCCGTCGGCCCAGCAGCAGCTCTGGATCCACAACGCCAGCAGCGCAGGGCAGGACGGCTGTGCCTGGACGAACACGGGGGCTCAGCGCCTGGTGCAGGGTCTCGAGTTGCTCTGGGGCAAGACGATCGGCGCGGCTGATCAGCAGCACGTCGGCAGCCTGCAGTTGATCGTCAAACAGGTCTTCGATGGCATCGAGATGTTCGAGGCTGGGGTCGGCCTGACGCTGGGCCTCGAGTGCGGCCGCATCGGCAACGACGTGTCCATGGGCGAGTGCTTCACCATCCACCACCGTCACCACGCCGTGCACGCGGGTGCGGGTGCGAATCGCGGGCCACTGGAAGGCCGCGACCAACGGCTCGGGCAAGGCCAGGCCGCTCGTCTCGACGACGATGCCATCCAGGTCATCGGCCCGTTCAAGCAGGCGCTCCATCGTCGGCAAAAAATCGTCCTGGACCGTGCAGCACAGGCAGCCATTGGCCAGTTCGACCAGGCGTCCGTCGAGCTCGTCCTCTGGACAGAACCCACAGGCGCGCAGCAGGGCCCCGTCGATCCCCACCTCGCCAAACTCGTTGACCAGCACCGCCAGGCGTTGGCCGCTGTGCAACAGCAGGTGGCGCAGAACCGTGGTCTTGCCAGCGCCCAAAAAACCCGTCACCACGGTGACGGGCAGACGCGTCGATGCGGTTGTCATGGTGTCCAGCAGGGACTAAGCCAGGACCTGGGCGATCGCCAAGCTTCCGCCTAGACCAATCAGCAGGGATGCACAGCAGGCACGCCAGCGTGCCCCCAGCCCCTGGCCAGCCCGCTGCACCAGGGTCAGGGCCAGCAGCAACAGCAGACCCTGGCTGAGCAACAGCCCAGCGAAGTAGCTGAACAAGTGCGTCGTCGTCCAGCCGACCACGGCACCGCTCAGGGCATAACCGTGCAGGGCCATGGCGGGCAGCAGCACCCATGCCGGCAGGCGCCCCAGCAGGGTCAGAGCCTCGAGCATCAGGGTCAGGGCAAGCACAACCTCAGCGCCGGGAAGACCCGGCACGAGCACTCCTGCCAGGCTTCCCACCAGGCCTGCAATCAGCAGCAGGCCCATCCAGCGGCGCCGGTGTTGCAGCCCCACCAGGCTCAAGGCCAACAAAAAGACCAGATGATCGGGCCCCAGAACGGGGTGGGCCAGGCCCGATAACAGCCCGTTCAGCGGTGTGGGCGCAAGGGCATTGACATCAGCCAGGTGGTGGGCCTCTGCGGCACCAGCACTCAGAAGCACGATGGCAGCGGCTGACGTGCCGAGCAGGGGCAGAGCCCTGAGATTGAAGCGTTGCATGGGACGGTCCGCGCCGATGATTTGTGTGGACACCGGCGGGCGTTCTGACTGGGCCTGGGAGCCTTCACAGTTGCGGGACAGCGCCGGATTTGCACCGGACTTTCCCCCTTGCGTCCGGAGGCTGATCCCCTCCGGAACCGGTCCTGACAATTTATGGGTTGGACTCAGCGACAAGCGAGGCTGTCGCGAGTCTTCACGCCGGTGCGCGGATTGGTCCCGGTGGCGCGGGCGCACAGAGCCTTCTGTTCGGGCAGATCGAGCACGGCATCGCTGAAGTCGGCCCCATCGATCTGGGCACCAGCAAAGTGGCTCTGCATGAGCATGGCGTTGCGCAGCACGGCGTCACGAAGATCCGACCGCTCAAAGCGGCTGGCGTAGGCCACGGCATCTTCGAGATCCGCTGCTTGCAGATTGGCCTCCTGCAGATCGCTGCCGTTGAACACGGCGCCGCGCAGATCGGCATCACTGAAGTCGTACCCACTCAGTTCAGCCTTCAGAAACTCCTGCTGCTGAAGATTGCGGCCGTGCATGTCGGGCTGAAGATCCTGCAGGGCCCGTTGCCCCCGCAATTCGGGAGCCGTGATCGCCCTTGCCGGCTCGACTCCCCATGGCATGACCAGAGCCAAGCAGCAGGCAAGGACGCAGGCGATCAGTCGGGCCATGGGGCATCTACGGTGGGCCCACAAGTTATGGCAGCCATGGCGATGGCTCTGCGGGTTGTTGTCCCGCCCCACCCCCTGATTTCCCATTGGCTGACGGTGCTGCGGGACCCGCAGACCCCTGCGCCGCTGTTCGGGTCGGCCATGGCCGAGTTGGGGCGTTGGTTGACCTATGAGGCCCTGCGGGATTGGTTGCCGCAACGGGATGTGTCCCTGGAGACCCCCCACGGCAGCATTCAGGCCCAGGTGGTGGATCCAGCGGTCCCCCTGTTGGCGATCACCGCCCTGCCCACCGCCATCGGTCTCTGGCAGGGAGCACAGGCCGTGCTGCCCGCCGCCCAGCTGGGTCATGTGGTTGTGGCAGACGGCAGCCTGCAGCTGCAATCCCTGCCCGACCCCATCGCCAGTCGCTGCGGTGTGCTGCTGTTCTGGAGCGAACTGGCCGAACCCGAACCCCTGCTGCTGTTGCTTGACCGCCTGGCCGAGCGGGGCGTCAGCGGTCAACGACTGCGGCTGATCACCACCCTGGTGGCCGCACCCGCGCTGCATGAGCTGGGGCAACGGCATGAGGCCCTGACGCTCTACACCGCAGGCATTGACCAGGACCTGGACGAACTGGGACGAATCCGCCCAGGCCTCGGATCGCTCGCGTCGCGCCTGCTCGGTTTCGAGCAGCCCAACTAACCTGAAACAGCCAGACGAAACGCTCTCTTCCATGGCAGGCCAGCACCACAGCACTTCGGGCGGCTCAACACTGGTGACCGCCATGGCCGGAGCCGTCCTTGGTGCCGCTGGCCTGGCCTGGTGGCTGCTGTCCGAGGCCGAACGCCGTCGTCTGAACCCCCGCCAGCAACGGGCCTTGCGCCTGTCCCGTCTGCAGGAGGTCGCTGACCCGGACGACGGAGTCGAGACCGGCAGCAGCCATGCCGCTCCTCGCGACAACGAACTGCACGACAAGGTGCACGAGCTCAACCAGGCGATCGATGACGTGCGGCGCCAGCTTGAGAGTCTGGGGAGCCGGTAGGTTCAGGGTCGGGCTCATCGACCGTCCATGCTTCGTTCCGCCGCCATCACCCAGGGAATCCAGCGTTCGCCCAACCGGGCCATGTTGCGGGCTGTTGGGTTCGGCGACGGCGATTTCAGCAAACCGATCATCGGCATTGCCAACGGCTACAGCACGATCACGCCTTGCAACCTCGGGCTCAACGACCTGACGCGGCGCGCTGAGCAAGCGGCCCAACGCGCCGGGGCCATGCCACAGACCTTCGGGACGATCACCGTCAGCGATGGCATCACGATGGGCA
>VGQR01000143.1 GCA_016882345.1 Cyanobacteria bacterium K_DeepCast_35m_m2_023 | reverse complement strand
ACCCGGTTGGCCCGATTGGTTCAGCGTGCGAGCAGTTTGTTAACGGTCGAACAGCTGCACGCGCTGGCAGCCCAGACCCACCGGCGCCTGCGCCGCCGCGCCCAACGGCAGCGCCAGGAGTGGATGTCCGCGCTCCAACAGCCAGCGCCGGGCCTGTTCGAGACCGACGAGCGCGCCTCGCCAGAAGCTCCGGTCGAACCCCCTGGTTCGGTGAGCCTGGGCATGGCACTGCCGATCAACACTGCGGTGTTCGGCAGGTCAGCTGCAGAAGCTGCCAGTTCTGACTCCGAGCTCGACGTTGATCAGGCCGAAGCCCTGCTCGCCCAGGGGCTGGAGTCGGCCCTGGGCGATGCTATCGATGAAGCGTTCGAGCCTCAGGGGGCTGGTGACAGCCTGATGCCGACGACCCCGCACCAGTTGCTGCGTTGGTTTGATACCTGTGATGCGGCCCTGGCCCAGCGGTTGCGCAACCTCTCGCACGCCATCAACGTCGAGTTGGTGCGTCTGGGGTTGAGCACCAGCCTGCTGCCCCTGCCCCTGCTCGAAGCGGTGGCATCCGGTCAGATTGAGACCCTGAACGCCCCGTTGCATCTGGCCCGGGTCAACCTGCCGCTGCCCCAGCTCGAACTGGCCTTGCCGACAACGCTGCTGTGCGTGCTGTTGCGGCCTGCCGACCTGGAGGCCGACCGCCTGCGCCTGCGCACCTGCCGCAGCCGCTTGCAGCAGTCACGCCAGCAGGTGCGCAGAATGGCGCAAACCGATCAACGCCTGGAGCGACGGCTGCAGGCCCTCGAAGCCGAACAGCTGTGGCTGCACGATCACTCCACAGCCCATCCGAGCAACAGGCCGCCGACGGCCTAGAGCGGGCTCTGCTTGCCTGGCTGCAACCCCTGCAGCAGGGCCTGCAGCTCGAAGCCGATCGCGGGTTTACCAACCTCCAAGGGCGCCGCGACACGTTCGCTGATTTTTTGCGGCACCAGCTTGAGCAGGTGCCGCTGCCGCTGGAACCGCGCGAACAGGAGCAGCTGCAGGCCTTGCGCGCCGGTTATGGCCGGTACGACCAGCTGGGTCTGGGCCAGCGGCAGCGGTTGGTGCGTCAGAGCCGCGAATGGTTGTTGGCCCTGCGCCGCCGTGCCCGGCCCCCAGCACCCGTGAATCCACCGCGGCTCAAGCTGGTCGATGCGCCCGCTGCGCCCAGCAGCCGCGCTGCCCAAACCCTTGAGCTGTCGACCCCCCTGGGGGATGTCAAAGGCATCGGCCCGCGCACGGCCGCACGCCTGGCCCAGCTGGGTCTGCTGGTGGTGCGCGATCTGCTGCACCACTACCCCCGCGACTATCTCGATTACGCCAATCTCAAGCGCATCCAGGCCCTGGAGCCGGGTGAGACAGCGACGATCGTGGCCACGGTGCGCCGCTCCCATGGCTTTGTGAGCCCCCGCAACCCGAACCTGGGCATCCTGAAGCTGCAGCTTCAAGATCCCACCGGCCGCCTGCGGGTGAGTTGGTTTTTCGCTGGACGGCGTTTTGCTTCGCCGGGCTGGCTTGCTGCCCAGCAACGGCAGTTTCCAGCCGGGGCCACGCTGGCCGTCAGCGGTCTGGTCAAGCAGACCCCCTATGGCCCGGCCTTTCAAGACCCGCTGATGGAGGTGCTTGAGCACGCCCATGCACCGGTGCAGTCGCGGGCGATCGGCCGTCTGCTGCCCGTGTATGGCCTGACCGAGGGGCTCAGTGCCGATCGCATCCGGCAGACGGTCGATGCGATCCTGCCTGTGCTGCAGGCCCAGGACGAGCCGCTACCGCTGGCGTTGCGTCAGCAGCAGGGCCTGATCGAGCGGCACCTGGCGCTGTTGCAGATCCATCAGCCCCAGGACCAGGCCCAGCTGCAGGCCGCCCGCTCCCGCTTGGTGTTCGATGAATTTCTGCTGTTGCAGCTGGGTCTGGCCCAGCGGCGCCACCAACTGCGGCAGCACCAGGCCCCGGTGCTCGAACCGTCCAGCGGCGGGGCGTTGGTCGAGCAATTTCTGCAGTTGCTGCCCTTTGCCCTGACCGGCGCGCAACAGCGGGTATTGCAGCAGATCCGAAGCGATCTGGCCCGCGCCGAGCCGATGGCGCGGCTCCTCCAGGGCGATGTGGGCAGTGGGAAGACTGTCGTGGCGCTGGCTGCCCTCTTGGCCGCGATCGGCGCTGGCTGTCAGGGGGCGTTGATGGCGCCGACCGAGGTCCTGGCCCAGCAGCACTTTCACAAGGTGGCCGATTGGCTGTCGCAACTGCATGTCAGCACCGCCCTGCTGACGGGTTCGACCCCCGCCCGCCGGCGACGCCAGATCCTCGAGGATCTGGTCAACGGCCAGTTGCAACTGCTGGTGGGCACCCACGCCTTGCTCGAAGACCCGGTGGCGTTTGCGCGGCTCGGGCTGGTGGTGGTCGATGAGCAGCACCGTTTTGGTGTCAATCAGCGCAACCGCCTGCTGGCCAAAGGTCTGCAACCCCACCTGCTGACCATGACCGCCACCCCGATTCCGCGCACGTTGGCCCTGTCGCTGCATGGCGATCTCGATGTCAGTCAGATCGACGAACTGCCCCCCGGCCGTCAGCCGATCGCCACCCGGGTGCTGCGCGGCAGCGAGCGCGATCAGGCCTATGACCTGATCCGCAGCGAGGTCGCCAAGGGCCAACGGGCCTATGTGGTGCTGCCGTTGGTCGAGGAGTCCGAAAAGCTGGATCTGCGCTCGGCGGTCGAGGTGCATCGCCATCTGAGCGAGGACGTGTTTGCCGATCTGGCGGTGGGCCTGCTGCATGGGCGACTCAGCAGCGAAGCCAAACAACAGGCCATCGCCGCCTTTGCCGCCGGTGAGACCCAGGTGCTCGTCAGCACCACCGTGGTCGAGGTGGGCGTCGATGTGCCGGCTGCCACGGTGATGGTGATCGAACACGCCGAGCGCTTTGGCCTGGCGCAGCTGCACCAATTGCGGGGCCGCGTTGGACGCGGGGCCGATCAGTCCCATTGCCTGCTGCTCAACGACAGCAACAACCCCTTGGCACGCCAACGGCTCGATCTGCTAGCCCGTTCGTGCGACGGGTTTGAGATTGCCGAGATGGATTTGCGCCTGCGCGGCCCTGGTCAGGTGCTCGGCACCCGTCAATCGGGCCTGCCGGATCTGGCCCTGGCCAGTCTCAGCAGTGATGGGGCGGTGCTGGAGCAGGCCAGAACCGTCGCCCAGGCGATCAGCGCCAGCGATCCCGAACTCAGGCAACATCCCCAATTGGCGGCTCTGCTGCGCGAGCAGCGGCAGCGTCTGGCCGCCACCGCAGCACAGCTCAACTGAACCATGGCTCAGCGCCCCTGGCACCGCATACCGATCGTCGACTGCGGCGAACCCCTAGTCCCCCTCCCGGCAGCCATGCGGCGGCTTGAGCCCCATCCTTACGTCGGCCTCGGGGCGCCCTACGGAGCGGCCCAGAGCCCTTTTCAACTGCGCAGTGGCGTGGTCACCCGCGTGATGCGGGCCCAACAGCTTCTGCAAGAGCGCGATCGAGGTCTGGCGCTGGCGATCTTTGATGGCTGGCGGCCCCTGGCGGTGCAACGGTTCATGGTTGATCACACGCTGCTCAGCCTGTGCCAGCAGCGGGGCGTCGATGCGCAGATCGCCTCGCCTCAGCGCGAGGCCATCGCTGCTGATGTCGCACGTTTCTGGGCCCCACCCAACAGCGATCCGGCGGCCCCGCCCCCCCACAGCACCGGCGCGGCCGTCGATCTGACGCTGATCGACAGCCATGGTGAGCCGTTGGCCATGGGTGGGGCCATCGACGCCATCGGACCGGTCTCGGAACCCGAGCATTACGCCCGGGCAGCGATGGCGGCACCCGCCAGTGAGGCGGCCTGTTGGCATCAACGCCGCGTCTGGCTGGCCGAGGCAATGCAGGCGGCCGGATTTGCACGCCATCCCAACGAGTGGTGGCACTTCAGCCATGGTGACCAGCTCTGGGCCTGGAGTACCGGCGCAACGGAGGCTCACTATGGCCGCATTGAACCGGGTTCAGGCGGCAGCTGATGCCAGCAGGTTGGTGACCGTCTCACGCTCGCTGCCGGCGACAAAAGCACCAAAACTGCGGCGGCCACCAGCCTGTTTCCAGGCCAGCAGCAGGGGCTCAAGGGTTTGCTCGAGCTGCTCGAGCGGCAACTTGTCGAGGAAGGGCTCGGCCAGGCGCTGCAGGTTCGGGGTCCCCCCGAGCCACAGCTGGTACTGGTTGACGCCGCTGCCCACCAGGCCGATTTCGGCCATGTAGGGACGGGCACAGCCGTTGGGGCAGCCCGTCATGCGCACCAGCACAGGTTTATTGATCTCAAGCCGCCGCAGAAGGCCGTCGAGACGCTCCAGCACCTCCGGCAGGATGCGTTCGGCCTCGGTCACCGCCAGCCCGCAGAGGGGCAGGGCAGGGCATGCGAGGGCATGGCGCGCCAGCATCGCAGGAGCCTCCGAGGCATCGAAGCCGATGGCCGCCAGCTCCTGTTGGAGGCTGGCCCGCTGCGTCGTGGCGATGTTGCAGAGCAACAGGTCTTGATTGGGGGTGAGGCGAATGTCGAGTTGATACGTCTCCACCAACTGGCGCAGCCCGCTCTTCTGAGCTCCTGAGAGTCGTCCACACAGCAGGGGCAGTCCGACAAACCATTTGCCGGCGGTGATGTGATGCCAGCCGAGGTAGTCCTCGAGCTTGGCCTTGGGCTCGAGCCGCAGCCCCTTGATCGGATGGGGAAAGTAACGCTGCAGCTCCTGCTTGAACCAGCCGATGCCCCGCTCGTGAATCAGGTATTTCATGCGGGCGTGGCGCCTTTGGGCGCGATCGCCGTGGTCGCGCTGCAGGGCCACGATGGCTTGCACCAGATCGAGCACATGCTCCTGGGCCACATAGCCCAGCGGATCGGCCGTGCGGGCAAAGGTTTCGTCTTTGTTGTGGGTGCGGCCCATGCCCCCTCCCACATAGACATTGCAGCCCTGGGGCCGACCATTGGGGTCGGCAAACTGCACCAAGCCGATGTCCTGGGTCAGAAGGTCGACCGAGTTGTCACCTGGAACCGTGACGGCGACCTTGAACTTGCGAGGCAGATAGGTGGAGCCATAGAGCGGCTCGTCAGCATCTCCCGAGGCGACGGGCCCTTCGCTTTGGCGGACCTTGACTTTTTTGACAGCGGTCGAGGGCTTGATGCGGTACCGCAGATCCCCGTCCACCCAGATGTCGAGATAGGAGCCCTCGGCGGCCTGAGGGCTGATCAGATCGGCAACCGCCTCGGCCAGCTGGCGCGCTGCGGGGTAGGCGCCCTTCTCAAATGGAGCAGCCGGAGCCATGACGTTGCGGCTGATGTCGCCACAGGCCGCCAGGGTTGACCCCAACGCGCGCACGATCGTGCCGATCACCTCCTTCAAATGCTCTTTGCGCACCCCGTGCAGTTGGAAGGCCTGACGGGTTGTGGCCCGAAGGGTGCCATTGCCGTAGCAGTCGGCCAGATCATCCAGGGCCACAAACAGGGCTGCCGGCACGCGCCCCCCCGGGTTGCGCAGCCGCAGCATCATCTGCCAGTCCTTGTCCTGGCCTTTCTGACGGTTGTCGCGGTTGTCCTGTTGGTAACTGCCGTGGAACTTGAGAATCTGGACCGCTCCTTCGCTGAAGTTCGGCAGATCGTTCTGGAGTTCGCTCAGCAGCGGCTCCTTGAGATGGTCGCTGCTGGCCTTGAGCTGCTCAAACTTGGTGAGCTCGGCGCCGCTGGCGATG
>VGQR01000142.1 GCA_016882345.1 Cyanobacteria bacterium K_DeepCast_35m_m2_023 | reverse complement strand
TCGTCGGCCTGAAATAGGGCCCAGTCGGCCACCAGACGGCCGCTGGCCGTGCTCGTGAGATGGCGGTCGAGCGTGCCGGCCGCACGCCGCAGCATTTCGGCAATGATCGCTTGAAGCAGATACAGGGTGGACGGGACGCCCAGTTCCTTGACTCTGTCGCGTCGGATTGTTGGGGCCTGCGCCATTGCGCCATGTTGCCGGGTCGATGTCGGCAACTGCAGATCGGCGTGTCGTTTGCTGGCGGCCGTCACCAAGATGGGGGCATGAACGCTGCAGACCAGGCCCGCTCGCTAGAACTGGCCCAGGCCATCGCCTCGGCGGCAGCCCTGTTTCGCGGCCATTTTCCTGATGCTTGCGCCAACCTGACCCCCTGGCGAGATGACCCGGTCACCCGCGCCTGGGCAGAGACCGAGAGCGTCGATCTGTCCTTTCACTTTCCGGGTTGGAATCCGCGCAACGAGTGCCGCTCGATGCTCTTGCAACTGCGGCTGGATGCTGCACCGGCCCTGGGGCGTCCGCGGCTTTTGGGGGTGCTGATCCGCGGCCTCACCTATGAGAGCGAACGCTGGCGTCTGGCCACCCTCGGCGATTGGCAGCCCAGCGGCTCGCATCTGCCGCAGCCCGCGGTGATCGAACGGCTGCAGCAGGTCTGCCGCGACCTGTTCCTCCTGTTCGATGACCGATGCACCCAGGCCGACGACCAGGCCGCCTGAGCGTTGCCTCGGGATGGGCCCGATTCACCCCCGACCGCACCATCCCAATGCCGGCCCATGACGATCACTGTGGTCTGATGCAGCTTTACCCTTCGCAACCAAGCGGCTCGACAGGCCCGACGGGGCGCTTAATTTGACCGCTCTGCCTGCACCTGCGTCCTCACCATGGCTGTCGCCCTGGCCTCCCAGCTGCGCGAGGGAACCAAGAAGTCCCACACGATGGCTGAGAACACCGGTTTCGTCAGCTGCTTCCTCAAGGGAGTCGTTGACAAGGCCAGCTACCGCACGTTGGTGGCGGATCTCTATTTCGTCTATGCGGCGATGGAAGAGGAGATCGGCAAGCTGCGCGCAGCCGGCCATCCCGTTGTTGGGCCGGTCGGGTTCCCCGAGTTGAACCGTCGGGAAACCCTGGAGCAGGATCTGGCCTTCTATTTCGGTGAGGGCTGGCGCAACACCATCAAGGCCACCCCTGCGGCCCAGGAGTATGTGGCCCGCATCCATGAGCTCGGCAGCACCGCCCCCGAGCTGCTGGTTGGCCACCATTACACCCGCTACATCGGCGATCTGAGCGGTGGCCAGATTCTCAAGAACATCGCCCAGAAAGCGATGAATCTGGGCGAGCACGACGGTCTGCGCTTCTACGAGTTCGACGCGATCCCCGATGAGAAGGGTTTCAAGGTCAACTACCGCGCCACCCTCGACAACCTGCCGATCGATCAGGCCATGGCCGATCGCATCGTCGAAGAGGCCAACCACGCCTTCCACCTGAACATGAAGATGTTCCAGGAGCTCGAGGGCAACCTGATCGCCGCCATCGGCAAGGTGCTGTTTGGCTTCCTGACCCGCCGTCAGCGCGCTGGCAGCACCGAAGCCGTCGCCGCCTGAGCTTGCGCGAGCTCCGTTTTCTCGTTCCGGGCACCGGCCGCCGCTTTCGCTGTGGCGGTTTGCAGGTGGAGCTCCAGACCGCTGCGTTGACCGGCGATCTGGCGCCGGTGTCGCTGGTTACCTACCGCGAACGTCAGGACGACCATCCCTTTTTGGACGACCTCTTGCGCGCCGAGCCGCTGGCTGGCCCTAGGGCTGACCAGGCCCTGTGGATCGTCAGTTGGGGCTTTGATGTGCCCCGGCTGCTGCGACGCCTGCGGGGGCGAGCGGTCGCCTATCACGCCCACAGCAGTGGCTACGGCTTTGATCTGCCGGCAGGCGTGCCGGTGCTGGCCGTCAGCCGCAACACCCTGGGTTACTGGGGTAACCGGGCGCCGCGAAACCCCTTGCATCTGGTGCCCAATGCGCTCGAGTCCCAGTGGATCGAGCGCGGTGATCGGGGTGGTTGCGCCGGGCGCCCCATCGATGTGCTGGTGCAGCAGCGCAAGAGCAGTGCCTACGTGCTCGAGCAGCTGGTGCCGGCGCTGCGGGCGCGCGGTCTGCGGGTCGAGGTGCAGAGCGGCTGGGTCGATGACCTGGTGGAGCTGTTCAACAGCGCCGCGGTGGTGCTGTACGACTCGGCCGATTACTGGCGTGGCCGCGGCGTCAGCGAGGGCTTCGGCCTGCCGCCGATCGAGGCCCTGGCCTGCGGCTGCATCGTGTTCAGCAGCCTCAACCATGCCCTGGCCGACTGTCTCGATCCAGGCGTGCTGGGGCATCAGATCGGCCAGGGGACGCTGGCGGCCGATGTGGAGCGCATCAGCGCCGCGGTGGCCGAGCCCGTCCGCTGGCAGGCCGACCCGGTCGCCCTGCAGCGGCTGCTGCAGGAGCTGGCCGAATCGCGGCTCAGGCAGCGCTGGTTGCAGGCCCTGACGGCCATCAATGGCCACTGGGATCGCCTGCTTCAGGACGCCGAATCGCCGTTGCGCTCGCCCGCGCCGGTGCAGGTGCGGCTTGGGCTCTGGCGCCACAAGCTCGCGCGGCTGCTCAGGCGCGGGCGCTGAGGGGTGACACTGGCTGCATGAGCGCCTTTCTTTCGGGGTTGAACGACGCCCAGCGGCGGGCGGTGGACCACCATGAGGGCCCCCTGCTGGTGGTGGCCGGTGCCGGTAGCGGCAAGACCCGCGCCCTGACCCATCGCATCGCCCACCTGATCGGGCACCACGGCGCCGATCCGGCCCAGCTGCTGGCGGTCACCTTCACCAACAAGGCCGCCCGCGAAATGAAGGAGCGGCTGGAGCTGTTGCTGGCCCAGAAGCTGGCCCAGAGCCAGTTCGGCCAGCCGTTCAGCACCTTGCAGGCCGCCGAGCAGCGCCAGTTGCGCATCCGCATCGACCGCGAGGTGATCAAGGAGCTGTGGATCGGCACCTTCCACGCCCTGTTTGCGCGGCTGCTGCGCTTCGACATCGACAAGTACCGCGACCCCGAAGGCCTGAGCTGGACGCGGCAGTTCTCGATCTACGACGAGAACGACGTCCAGAGCCTGATCAAGGAGATCGTCGTTCAGGAGCTGCAGCTCGACCCCAAGCGCTTCGAGCCCAAGAAGGTGCGCTGGGCGATCAGCAACGCCAAGAACCAGCTCTGGCTGCCCGAGCAGCTCGAGGCCGACGTGGGCGGCCAGCGGGGCAAGCTGATGGCTGAGACCTACCGCCGCTACCGCCGCGCCCTGGCGGCCAACAACGCCCTTGACTTTGACGATCTGCTGCTACTGCCGGTGCAGTTGCTGCGCCAGAACGCCGAGATCCGCCGCTACTGGCACCGGCGTTTTTGCCATGTCCTGGTCGATGAATACCAGGACACCAACCGCACCCAGTACGAGCTGATCAAGCTGCTGGTGGCCGATGGCCGCGATCCCCAGGACTATGACGACTGGGATGGCCGCTCGGTGTTCGTGGTGGGCGACGCCGACCAGAGCATTTACAGCTTCCGGGCGGCCGACTTCCGGATCCTGATGGGTTTTCAGGACGATTTCGGCGATGGAGCCGGCCGGGACGGCTCGGCTGGGCCCGGCGCTGATGCCTCCCGAACCATGGTCAAGCTCGAGGAGAACTACCGCTCCACCGCCACGATCCTGGAGGCGGCCAACGCCCTGATCGCCCACAACACCGAGCGCATCGACAAGGTGCTGCGCCCCACCCGCGGCGAGGGCGAGCCGATCACCCTCACCCGCTGCGACGACGAGATCGCCGAGGCCGAGGCGGTGGTGCACCGCATGCGCATGCTCGATGCCGCCCACGACGAGTTGCGCTGGGGTGACATGGCCGTGCTGTATCGCACCAACGCGCAAAGCCGGGCGATGGAGGAGTCGCTGGTGCGCTGGGGCATTCCCTACATCGTGGTGGGCGGCCTGCGCTTCTACGACCGGCGCGAGATCAAGGACGTGCTCGCCTACCTGAAGCTGCTGGTGAACCCGGCCGACACGGTGAGCCTGCTGCGGGTGCTGAACGTGCCCAAGCGCGGCATCGGCAAGACCACGATCGAGCGCCTCACCGATGCCGCCAACCAGCTGGGTATCCCTCTCTGGGATGTGGTGAGCGACGCCGAGGCGGTGCGCTCCCTGGGGGGGCGATCCGCCAAGGGCCTGCTGCAGTTCTGTGAGCTGATCAATGACCTGCAGCGCTCGGCCCAGGACGCGCCGCCCTCGGCGCTGGTGCAGAAGGTGATGGAGCAGAGCGGCTACCTGGCCGAGCTGATCGCCACCGGCACCGACGAGGCCGAAGACCGGCGCCGCAACCTCAACGAGCTGGTGAACGCCGCTCTGCAATACCAGGAGGAAAACGAAGAGGGCTCCCTGGAGGACTTCCTGGCGTCGGCGGCCCTGGCCAGCGACGCCGATTCGAAAGACACCGAGCAGGACCGGGTGACGCTGATGACCCTGCACGCCAGCAAGGGGCTGGAGTTTCCGGTGGTGTTCCTGGTGGGGATGGAGCAGGGCCTCTTCCCCAGCTTCCGCTCCCTTGACGATCCCGCCTCCCTGGAGGAGGAGCGGCGCCTCTGTTATGTGGGCATCACCCGCGCCAAGGAACGGCTGTTCCTCTCCCACGCCAGCGAGCGGCGCCTGTGGGGCGGCATGCGCGAGCCGGCCGTGCCCTCGGTGTTTCTCGCGGAGCTGCCGGAGGAGCTGGTGCAGGGCGATATTCCCCGCTCCGGCGGCGCGGCGATCCGGCGGGAGCAGCGGCTCGATCGCCTCACCCGCGTCGATCGCGACGAGAGCCGGCGGGTGGCCGCCGGTGGTGCGGCCGCGGCACCGGCCAACGCGGTGCGCCGCCGCGGCGCTGCCGTGCCAGGGCGGGACTGGGCGGTGGGGGATCGCTTGCGCCATGTAGCCTTCGGGGAGGGCACGGTGACCCACCTGTTCGGCAGTGGTCAGAAGACGTCGCTGGCGGTGAAGTTCGAGGGAATGGGCCCGAAGATCCTCGATCCGCGCCTGGCGCCGATCGAGCCCCTGGACAGCTGAGCGCCATGCCCGTGCCGGGTGTGCCCCCTGCCCTGCTGGAGGGTCTGATGGCCGCCCAGCAGCGCGCCGGCCTCCCCCGGGTCGCCCTGGTGGGCGGGGCGGTGCGCGATCTGTTGCTCCATCGGGTGCATAACGATCCCTGGCGAGGGGTGCCGGATCTGGATCTGGTGGTGGAGGGCCGGGCCAGCGCCCTGGTGGAGGCCCTGGGCCAGGTGCTGCCCAGCGGCACGCTGCAGACGGCCCTGGAGCATGGCGCCTACGGCACCGTGGAGGTGGAGCTGCGGCTCCAGGGTGAGCCCTGGCTGCTGGATGTGGCCTCGGCCCGGCGGGAGACCTACCCCTGCCCGGCTGAAAATCCCAGCGTCAGCCTGGGCGTGCTGGCGGACGACCTGGCGCGGCGCGACTTCAGCATCAACGCCATCGCCCTGGATCTGGCCAGTGGCGAGCTGCTCGATCCCCATGGGGGCCAGGCCGACCTGCAACAGCGCCAGCTGCGCCTGCTGCATGGCGCCAGCCTGCACGACGATCCCACCCGGCTGGTGCGGGGGGCCCGCTATGCCGCCCGCCTGGGTTTCGCGCTGGCGCCGGCCAGCCTGGAGCAGGCCCGCTCCACCCTGGAGGCCTGGCCCTGGTCCTGGCACCCCGGCGACTCCCCCGGCCAGGCACCGCCCGCCCTCGGCACCCG
>VGQR01000141.1 GCA_016882345.1 Cyanobacteria bacterium K_DeepCast_35m_m2_023 | reverse complement strand
CGCAGGCCGCTCTCTGAGTTCCTGTTTTGTTGAATTCAGCTCGGTTGCTCCAACGCTGGGCTGGTCGTGTCGCCGGGCTCGCTGGGGATCACCAATCGCAGCAGGATCGGTGCCAGAAAGGTGGTGCCGATCACCATCAACAAGATGGCGGCTTCCAGCGCTGGCGTCAGGATCCCGGCCTGGCTGCCCAGTCCTAAAAAGATCAGACCGACTTCGCCGCGGGGCATCATGCCCAGCCCCACCACCAGACGATTGGTGGGCTCCTTGCTCAGGTAGCACCAACCGGTCGCCACCTTGCCGGCGATGGCGACCACCAGCAGAAAGGCCGCCACGATCAGCCCTTCGCGGTTGGCTGGGTCGAAGGGGTTGAGCACCGCGAGATCCATGCCCGTGCCGATCAGCACGAAAAACACCGTCGCGAATAGGGCTACCAGTGGTTTGACGGCCGCATCGATGTCGTGGGTGTGTTTTGAAGCGCTCAGGATGAGGCCGGCCGCAAAGGCGCCGAGGGCCGCCTCCAGACCAATGGCCTGGGCGGCAAAACAGCACACGGTGAGCACCACAAAGCTGGCCACGGCCACATCGCCTGGTGCCTTCAGTTGGTCCACCACCCATTCGAAGGCCGGCGCGGCCTTGCGGCTGAGAAACAGGGCCACGCCCACAAAGGCCACTGCAGCCAGGCACAGCTTGATCACTGGACCAATGCTGAAGGCGCCGCCGCCGACAACGGCCACCACCACCGCCAGGATCACGATGCCAAGGATGTCGTCGAGCACCGCTGCGCCGATCACAATCTGACCCTCGCGGCGCTTGAGCCAACGCAATTCACCGAATACGCTGGCGGTGATGCCGATGCTGGTGGCGGTCATGGCTGCGCCGGCAAACACAGCTGGAATCAGCGGCACATGGAAGAGGACAGACAGACCGGCTGTCCCCAGGGCAAAGGGCAGCAGCACACCCGTCACGGCCACGGTGCTGGCCTGCACGCCAACGGCTACGAGCTCATCGAGCTCGCTTTCGAGGCCGGTCAGAAACAGCAGCGCAAACAGGCCCAGCTGCGACACGGCCTGCAGGCTGGGAAAGCTCTCGTTGTAGAGCTCGCGCACCGCATCGGGTGACAGCTCAGCCAATGCGCCGATCAGGCCAGCAGCAGCATTCCCCAGCTGGGCCTGGGTCTCCGGCGGCACGATCAGGTGCAGACCGGAGATGCCGATCAGCACCCCGGCCACCAGCTCGCCCAGGATTGTGGGCAGCTGCAGGCGCACCATCACCTCAGCGATGGCGCGGGCGGCAATGAAGATGACGACGAAATGCCCGACCTGAATCAGGGTTTCGGCGACTTCGAGCTGATGGGAGCTGATTTCTAACACGACTTGCGGGAGGGAAGGCATCAATCGAAGGCAACGGGTCAACGACGCAATGGCAGAAACAGATCTGCCAGCACAAGGCCCTAGTGGGAGATCCGATCGGTGTCGGATGGACCTGTGATCAGCCCTCGATTCCTTAACTCCTGAACAAAAGCGCGACCGAGTCGCGCCTCGGGGGAGTGGTGGTTGACATGGGTGAGCAGCAGCACCGTGCGCGCGCTGATCCACACAAACGCCACCAGGAACACCAACGTCATGGGATGACGGGTTCACGAGGCCTGGCAATGATGGATGAACAGGCCATGGGCTGGGGCGGCCAGGCCGCAGCCAACACATCGTCCATCTCCGCGCTGGACTCTTCTCGATTTCCTTGGCTTGCCCAATAGTCACAAACCCCGATAAGCCCGCCTGCTGTCATTGATTAAAACTCTTTAACAATGTCAATGGGGCTGCTGATTCGTCTAGGGAGTTTCTGGCTGTTTTCTGGATGCCCAACTGTAGTTGCGTCGTGATCTGCGTTGTTGGGAGAGCTTGAATTGCCACATCTGCTGTTGGCCATGATTGCCACAGCTCAATGGTGGCAATGGTTTTGAGCTGTTTTGATTGGATGGGATGGTCACAACCCAGTGGCTAGGCCTGCCCGTCACGGCGCTCAGCATGCTTCCGATTCAAATCCCTTGGTTGTCTTTTGGTCGACCAGCGCGCCCCGTCCTGGCACGACTAATTCGCGATGTAAGGGCCTGTTTGGCCATGCCTCCCCAATTCCCAAGCAGGGCGGCTACATTCCCGGCGATCCAATTTCGCCTTTTCCTCCAGGGGATCACCAGTGTCTGAATTTCTCAGCCTATTTCTTGAACAAGTTCAGTCGCCAACGCTTGGCTTTCTGATCGGCGGCATCGTCGTTGCTGCATTGGGAAGCCAGCTGGCCATTCCCGATTCTATTTATAAATTCATCAGCTTTTTTCTGCTGATGAAGATTGGCTTGACCGGAGGTATTGCTATCCGCAATTCCAATCCTTCGGAAATTTTTCTGCCAGCGATCGCTGCCATCTTGTTGGGCATCGTGATCGTGTTCATCAGTCGCTATACCCTCGGCAAGCTTCCAGGCATCAAGGTGCCTGACGCCGTGGCCACGGGCGGTCTGTTTGGCGCGGTAAGCGGTTCCACCCTGGCGGCCGTGCTTCCTCAGCTCGATGCGGCCAAGGTCCCTTATGAGGCCTGGACGGCAGCCCTCTACCCCTTCATGGACATCCCGGCATTGGTGACGGCGATCGTCGTGGCCAGCGTCTACCTCAGCAAAAAGACCGGTACGAGCGAAAAGGTCGAGATCTGGCCCATCATCAAAGAGAGTCTGCAGAGCTCGGCCGTCACAGCGTTGCTGCTGGGTGTGGCCCTTGGGGTCCTGACCAAGCCCGAGCCTGTGTATGAAAGCTTCTTTAATCCCTTGTTTCGCGGCTTCCTGGCGGTGCTGATGATCATCATGGGGATGGAAGCGGCCCAGCGGATGAATGAACTGCGCAAAGTTGCCCAATGGTTCGCCATCTATGCCTTCATCGCGCCAATCGTTCATGGCTTCCTGGCCTTTGGCGTGGGCCTGATCATCCACAAGCTCACCGGGTTCAGCATCGGTGGTGCTGTTGTGCTGGCGGTGATCGCCGCTTCCAGCTCTGACATCTCCGGCCCACCGACCCTGCGTGCGGGCATTCCCTCAGCCAATCCCTCGGCTTATATCGGTGCCTCGACTGCGATCGGGACTCCTGTCGCCATTGCCATCTGCATCCCGCTGTTCATCGGGATTGCCGAGATGATGCTGGGTCGCTAAATCAAGTCAGCAACAACCAACGTCAACCCACCCATCGGAGCTCAGAGTCATGAGTCAACAGGTCTGGAAGCTGGTGATTGTCGCGGAGGAAGTCCTCTCCAAGAAACTCACCAAACTGATCAAGGAAGCCGGTGCCACCGGCTACACCGTCAATGCCGCCGGTGGTGAAGGCAGTCGCAATGTGCGTTCGACCGGCGAACCAAGCGTCTCACACACTCTTTCCAATGTGAAGATTGAGGTGCTGACGGGTACGCGAGAGCTGGCCGACAAGATCACCAAAGAGATCGAGTCGAAGTATTACGCCGACTACTCGATCATTACCTACATCTATCAGGTCGAAGCGCTGCGCGATCACAAATTCTGATTGCAACCAATCGCGTCCAACGGTTACCCCGGCAATGTTCGGCAACATGGTCGGGGTTATTTGTTTTTTAACCCTTGCCACGAGCATCTGCGACGAGCCATGCAGTTCCTCAATGACAATCGCTTTCTTTCCGGAATCCATAGCTACGAACGGTTGCTTGCCAAGTTACTGGCGGTGTTACTGGCTTTGGTGATCGGTGTGGGTAAGATTCAACTCTTTGTTGAGACTGGCCTGAAGCTGACAACGTTTCAAACCAACTGGTTTGACGGTAGCTTACTCAAACTTCTCGATCGCTTGTTGTTGATTTTCATTGCCCTGGAAGTGATGCAGAACATCACCGCCTATCTGCGCGATCAGGTCGTGCAGATTGAACTGGTCTTGCTCACGGCACTCACGGCCGTAGCTAGAAAGGTGATCGTGTTTCCTCCAGGCACCGAAAGCAAGCCACAGCTCATGGCCGGCTTCGGCGTCATTGTGGTGGGGCTGGCGGCCGCCTATTGGCTGGTGCTGATGGCTCGCCGCAATGCTGCTGATCCCTCGACTGTGAGCTGAATCGCGCTGATGAGCTGGCACCCCCACCTCTGGCATCCCACCACCCAGGTCGCCAGTGCGCCTGTGCCGCTTCAGGTGCGCTCGGCCCGCGGGGCTGAGCTGGAGCTGGCCGACGGGCGCCGGCTCATCGACGCCATCAGCAGCTGGTGGGTCACCCTGCATGGCCATGCCGAGCCGTCCATTGCTGCTGCGATCGCTCGACAGGCCCAGCAGCTCGAGCAGGTGATCTTTGCCAATTTCAGCCATCAGCCCGCCGAGCAGCTCGCCACCCGCCTGGCTGCCCTGACCCCTCTGGATCGGGTTTTCTTTTCAGACAACGGCTCCACCGCGGTTGAGGTGGCCCTCAAGATCGCCTGGCAGTGGTGGTGCAACCAAGGCCAGACCCGCCGTCAAATCATCGCGTTCGAGGGTGCCTATCACGGCGACACCTTTGGAGCGATGGCCCTCGGAGATCGTTCGATCTTCACGGAGCCCTATGAGCCGTTGCTGTTTGATGTGGTGCGTGTTGCTTGGCCCCACACCCATTGGCACGACGAGACCGTCGTTGCGCGTGAGCAGCAGGCGTTGGCCCAGCTCGAGCGCGCCTTGGACACACCCACGGCGGCGGTGATCGTTGAACCCCTGGTTCAGGGTGCCTCGGGGATGCGCCTGGTGCGGCCCGCCTTTGTGAGGGCGGTGGCCGAGCGGGTCAAGAGCGCCGGTTCGCTGCTGATCGCCGATGAGGTGATGACTGGCTTTGGCCGCACCGGTGCCCTGTTCGCCTGCCAGCGGGCCGGTTTGCGGCCCGATCTGATGGCCCTGTCCAAAGGCCTCACCGGGGGGTTCTTGCCGATGGGGGTCACCCTGGCCACTGAGCAGCTTTACCAGGGGTTCATCAGCCAGGACCCAAGCCACACCTTTTTTCATGGCCACAGCTTCACCGCCAACCCCCTGGGCTGTGCAGCAGCGTTGGCCAGCTTGGATCTGCTGCAACAGCAGCCCGAGCGCTTTCAACAGTTTGAGGTGCGCCACATGCCGCTGTTGCAGAAGCTCAGTGAGCATCCGCGGGTTCGGCGCCCCCGCTGTCAGGGAACAATGGCGGCTTTTGACGTCGATGCGGGTCCCGCCGGGTACTTGAACCCGGTGGGTAAGCAGATCCAACGCCGCTGTCTTGACCAGGGTGTCTACTTGCGGCCACTGGGGGATGTGGTGTACCTGTTGCCACCCCTCGGCATCAGCGAGGCGCAATTGCAGCACTGTTACTGCGCGTTGCATGGTGCGTTGACCGAACTCGCTTGATGCTGTTGGTCATTGCCGCCATCAATCCAAACCTCGAGTGTAATCAGACTCTTTTATTGATGCAATGGCCTTTGTTGCTGCGTCATGGCCCCAATCGATCGTCAAAAAAGCTAAGAGAATCTTTTTTGAGGGTTTGACGTGTTGGGTTTGTGCTCTTTCGGTCGCTGAAAACCCCTGTGGAGACTTGAATTTGAGGGTTGGGGTCGATCGTTGAGATGGTTGCTTTATCGGGCTTCGCCTTGGAGGAGTCACTCGATTAGCCGGCTTGATTGCATGCATCAGTCCTTGATATTGGGCGGATTTTTCGTGCCCAACGGTCTCGATTCATCGTTAACGTTCGCCGACCCAATGCCGACATCCACAAGCGATGCCTGCGCCACAGAAGCTCCACCGCAGCAACTGCGACGTTCTCAGCCACTACATGCAGGCGATCAGCCGCGTGCCGTTGCTGACCCATGAA
>VGQR01000140.1 GCA_016882345.1 Cyanobacteria bacterium K_DeepCast_35m_m2_023 | reverse complement strand
CCAGATCGACGCGGGGCCAGCTTCGATCGTGGTCCTGCTGACCCGGGCCTTGATGGCGTCGTAGTCGTACACCACCTCCAGCGGACCAAAACAGACGTCCTCGCAGACGTGGCGGGCACCTGCCTCATAGGGATGGCCGCATTCCTTACAGCGCAGCCCAATGAAGGTGGGGCCGGTCAGCGGTGAACGGGAGAGCGTGGCAGTCACGGTTGCACCCGACGGTAGCGCTGAGGCTAACAGCGAGAAACGGCAGGCCGATTCTATTCCGATCTAATGAGTCGGGTATTGGCTTGCCTTAGCCGGGGGCTTGTCGTCGCTCCTGTGGTGCCTACGTTCGGGCCATGAACCTCCGCCTTCTGACAGCCACCCTGCGCCCAGCCCTTGTGCTGCGGGCGCTGGCACTCGTGGCGCTGCTGGTGCTGTTGGTCGTGGCGGTGTCGCGACTCTCGATCGAATGGCTCTGGTTTGGCGAGTTCGATGCCCAGGGCCTGCTGCTGCGGCGCTGGCTGTTGCAGATCCTCGCCTTTGCGGCGGTGATGGGTCTCGGGGTGCCATTGCAGTGGCAGCAGCTGCAGCGCTGTTGGCGTCTCGGCAAGCAGTTCCGCAACAAGGATTTGGCCACCCCATCGATCCTGCGGCTGGGGCAGTGGGGTCTGCTGGTTGCGTTGGCGCTGCTGCTGCTGCTGCTGGCAGCCGGACTCACTTATTTGATGGTGCAGGCCCACGACCTGATCACCGCTCCTTTTAGCGGTCAGGTCATCACCGGCATGCCGGTGCTGGCTGACCTGCCTCGGGGGGTTCTGTTCGGCCTGGCCGTGGGCTTGCTGGTGCCGCTGTTGCTGTGGCCGCTGACGACGTTGCACATTGCCCTGGCGGCCGCCCTGGCGGCATCGGCGACCGCCCTGGCCCGTGGCTGGAGCCTCTGGTTGCCAGCCCTGTTGGCCGTGCCGTTTGGCAAGACCGATCCGTTCACGGGCTTTGATCTCAGTTTTACGGTGCTGCAGCTGCCGGCGCTGAAGCTGTTGCTCAGCGTGATTGGCGCCCAGGCCATCGTTGGACTGGCGGGTTGCCTGTGGATCACCCTCACCGAGGGCACCAGCCTCAGCGATTTGCGCTATGTGGGCCTGAGCCGTGATCAGCGGCGGGTGCTCCAACCCCAGATTGCCGTGCTGGCTGTGGTGTTGGCGCTCCGCAACGCCCTGGCTCCCTTTGACCTGATGGTGCAGGGCAGCGGTGTTGCCAGCGGTGCGGGCTGGGTGGATCTGCACGTGCGTCTGCCGCTGCGGTTGCTGTTGGCGGCGTTGTTGCTGATCACGGCCCTGGGGCTGCTGGTGCCGATGCCCCGCGGTTGGCTGCGGCGGGGTGGTCTGATTCCCCTGGTGACCACCGTGGCGCTGATCCCGCTTGTCGAGCGGGTCGTGGCACCGTTGATCCAACGGGTGTGGGTGCAGCCCCGCGAGCTCGAGGTCGAGACGCCTTACCTGCGGCGCAGCATCGCGGGCACACGCGATGCCTTTGGGCTGGCCAGTGTTGAGGAGCGGCTGCTGGATCCGCGCCAACAGCTCACACCCAGGGACCTCAAGCAGTCCCAGGGCACGGTGGCCAACATCCGTCTCTGGGATAGTCGCCCGCTGCTGGCGACCAATCGCCAGATGCAGCAACTACGCCTCTATTACCGCTTTGCTTCGGCCGCCGTTGACCGCTACCCGCTGACCGCTGATCCCAAGCGCGAAGGGTCCCAGCAGGTGCTGATCGCCGCCCGAGAACTCGACACCGGCAGCCTGCCCAAGGCGGCGGCGACCTGGTTGAACCGACACCTGGTGTTCACCCATGGCTACGGCTTCACGGTCTCCTCCGTGAACGCTGTCGGTCCCGATGGTCTGCCTCTGTATTTCGTGAAGGACCTGGGACGCAGCGGCAAGGTCCAGGGCATTGCCCAGCTCGGGATCAAGACCGAGCGGGTCAGGCAGAAGCTGCCGGTGGGTCGCCCGCGGCTGTATTTCTCCTCAGCCCCGGCCCCCTATGCGATCGCCCCTTCGAAGGTGCGCGAATTCGACTATCCCGATGGGGATCTGAACATCTATTCGCACTACGACGGCCGCGCCGGCATTCCGGTGGGGTCGTTGCCCCTGCGCCTGATGGCGGCGATGTACCTGCACGAGCCCAGGCTGCTGGCCACGGGTTCGTTGACGGCCAACTCACGCTTGCTGATCCGTCGACAGGTCAATCAGCGATTGGCAGCCATCCTTCCTTTTCTGCGCTTTGAAAGCAAGCCTTACCTGGTCACCGTCCGCCTGCCGAACAGTCCGGATTTTTCGCCCAGCCAACATCAGTACTGGATGTTGGATGGCTTCACCACCAGCCGCAGTTACCCCTATTCGGATGCCAACAAGGCCGGGATCCGCTATTTCCGCAACCCCGTCAAGGCGGTGGTGGATGCCTACGACGGCCGCATCTGGCTGTATGTGAGCGATCCCAAGGATCCGATCCTGAGCACCTGGCGGCGTGCATTTCCTGAACTGTTCCGGCCTTTGTCGGCCATGCCGCGCGAGCTCCAGGCCCATATTCAGGTGCCCCAAAGCCAGTTCAACATTCAGGCCGAGCGGCTGCTGCGCTATCACGTCACCAACGTGCGCACGTTTTACAACGGTGACGACGTCTGGTCGATTCCACTGGAGATCTATGGATCCAGCAACGTGCCCGTGCGTCCTTATCACGTGACGATTCAGCTGCCCGGTCAGAGCAAGCCCGAATTTGTTCTGCTGCAGCCGTTCTCACCGCTGAAGCGCTCCAACATGGTGGGCTGGCTGGTTGCACGCAATGATCCTCCCCATTACGGACAGCTTCAGTTGGTGCGCTTTCCCCAGCAGCGGCTGCTGCTGGGCCCCCAGCAGGTGTCGGCCCTGATTGAACAGGATCCAGCGATCAGCTATCAGTTCGGCCTCTGGAACCGGGTCGGGTCGCGTCTGATCCACGGCAATCTGCTGGTGTTGCCTGTGGGCAAGGGGATTCTCTATGTGGAGCCCATCTACCTGCAATCGAGCAACAACGACATTCCGACCCTGGTGCGGGTGGTGGTCACCGATGGAGTCACCTTTGTGATGGAACGGGATCTCAAACGGGCCCTGCAGGAAATGGTCAACCGCCAGGTGGCCAGCAATGGCACGCTGCCGGGCGCTTCCGCCCTGGCTGGCCTTGCGCCGGCCACCCCTGGGCAACCATAAAAAAAGGCCCCTTGTGGGGCCTTTTGGTTCAGTTGTTGGCGTGAATCGCGCTGATCAATCAGGCGGCCACAGCGGTCTTCGGGTCGAGCTCGCCCTTGGCGTAAAGGTTGGCGTAGTAGTTGATGTCGCGCTGCTTGATCTTGCTGGCGTTGCCGGCACACCAGAACTGCTGGTAACGATCGAGGCACACCTGCTTCATGTAGGCCCGGGCGGGCTTGTTGAAGTGGCGGGGATCGAAGTTGGCGGGATCCTTGGCGGCGGCCTCACGGATGGCGGCGGTGAAGGCCAGACGGTTGTCGGTGTCGATGTTCACCTTGCGCACACCGTTGCGGATGCCTTCCTGGATCTCTTCGACGGGAACGCCGTAGGTCTCAGGAATGGCTCCGCCGTACTTGTTGATCATGTCCAGCCATTCCTGGGGAACGGAGCTGGAGCCATGCATCACCAGGTGGGTGTTGGGGATGGCCTTGTGGATCTCGGCGATGCGGCTGATGGCCAGCACCTCACCGGTCGGCTTGCGGGTGAACTTGTAGGCGCCGTGGCTGGTGCCGATGGCGATCGCCAGGGCGTCGACCTTTGTCTTGGCAACGAAGTCGGCGGCTTCAGCAGGATCGGTCAGCAGCTGGCTGTGGTCGAGTTTGCCCTCGAAACCGTGGCCGTCCTCGGCCTCGCCCATGCCGGTCTCCAGGGAGCCCAGGCAACCCAGCTCACCTTCGACGCTCACACCGATGGCGTGGGACACGTCCACCACTTCCTTGGTGACAGCCACGTTGTACTCGTAGCTGGCAGGCGTCTTGGCGTCAGCCATCAGCGAGCCGTCCATCATCACCGAGGTGAAGCCATTGGCGGCAGCGCCGTAGCAGGTGGAAGGGCTGTTGCCGTGGTCCTGGTGCATCACCACCGGGATGTCGGGATAGGTCTCGACGGCGGCCAGAATCAGGTGGCGCAGGAAGCTCTCACCGGCGTACTGACGGGCGCCGCGGGAGGCCTGCAGGATCACCGGGCTGTCGGTCTCGTAAGCAGCCTCCATGATCGACTGCACCTGCTCCAGGTTGTTGACGTTGAAGGCAGGGATGCCGTAGCCGTTCTCGGCGGCGTGGTCGAGCAGCAGGCGAAGCGGTACGAGCGCCATGAGAAGTCCTCGAGGAAGGGCGGAAGGAGCAGACGTGCAGGCGGGCTATGCACCCGGTCTGCCGGCGAGTTTACGGGAGCGCCCCCATGCCATGGCAGCCAGGCCCAGCAAAAAGCCCCACCCGGAAGGTCGGGCGGGGCCGATGGGCGAGCGGGCAAGGTCCGCAAGCCTCAGTCGATCAGTTGTTGGCGGCGCAGCGACTGAACGGAATAGCCGTTCTGCTTGGCGGCGCGACGGGCCTCTTCGGCCTGGCGAGCCATCTGCTTGGCAGTGGTGATGGACATGGATGTGCCTCCGTGAAAGTCCGGCAAGAGCCGAGGTGGATGGCGCGTTGCTTCGGGGGCGTCCCTACTTCCACCGCCGGCGGCTTGGACCACCGGGGCCAACGATTGAAAAAACCGTAGCGGTTGCTACGAAGCGCCGGTGTTTGCTGTGATACCGAAGTCGGTGTTCTGCTCACCGCGTCGGTGTGGATTGCCGCGCCTGGTCGCAGCAGTGTTGGCTGCTGAGGGCCTCCAGCAGGCCGGGAACCATCGGTCTGCGCGCTTGGATGGCTTCAGCCCACCAGCCATGCAGACGCTCGACCGGCGCGATGCGGCCATCGCCCCAGGTTCGCCGGAACGCCAGGGCCGGGTCGGCCGCCACTGCCCGCAGCGGTTCGCCGGGGCGGGCCATCCAGAGACCAAAGCCATGCACGTAATCGGCCTGGTTGTCGGAGCCGAGCACCAGGGTGGCCTCGCTGCCATACAGCTCGAGCCAGCAGCCGCGCCCCGCTCGCGTCACGCTGGCCAGGTTCATCTGAGCAGGCACCGTCTGCCCCTGAGCTCCCTGCAACTGCAGCTGGATCAGGGCGATGTCTTCGGCATCGACGCGCGTCGCGGCCCCTGTGCTGGGGTGGGGGCGGTGGCTGATGGCGGTGCTGAGTTGGGCCTTAAGGTCCACGGTGGGACCCACCAGCCAGTGCAGCAGGTCAAAGGCATGGGTGCCCAAGGCCCCCAGCACACCGCCGCCCTCGGCTGCACTGGAGTACCAACTCCATGGGCGCCTGGCATCGGCGCGGCTGGCCATCAGCCAATCGAGCTTGACCAGCCAGGGTTCGCCCAGCACACCCTGCTGCAGCAGTTGGGCGAGCTGTTGAAACAGCGGCACGGCCCGGTATTCGAAATCGACAGCCACGCTGAGCCCGTTTGCCAGCGCCAGGCGCTGCAGGTCGGCCACGTCCTCGGCATGCAGTCCCACCGGTTTTTCCAGCATGAGATGTTTGCCCGCCTGCAATGCAGCCTTGGCCAGTGTGTAGCGCGGAGCCGGGGGTGTGGCGATCACCACCGCATCGATGTGGGGATCGGCCAAGAGGGCTTCGAATTCGGTGGTTCCGCTGAGGCCCTGATCTCTGCTGGCCTTGGCCAGTCGTTCGGCCCGGGGGTGCCACAGGGCGACCGGCTGCCAATGGTCACTGTTGCGCAGGGCTTCGAGGTGAACCGTTTCACCA
>VGQR01000139.1 GCA_016882345.1 Cyanobacteria bacterium K_DeepCast_35m_m2_023 | reverse complement strand
AGCTGGCCAGGAGCAAGCCCGTCTGACGGGCGACGCCCTCAGGGAGGTGCGCTTTGATGCGGCCTACAGTTCACCCCTGCGCCGCGCCCGCGACACCGCCGCTGCCCTGTTGGACGCCCAGGGCCAGGGATTGGCTGCCGCGCTTGACGAACGCTTGTTCGAGATCGACCTGGCTCCCTGGAGCGGCCTGCTGCGTCAAGAGGTCAAAGAACGCTTCCCCGCCGCAGAACGGACCTGGCGGCAGGCCCCCGAACAGCTCGAACTGGAGCGGCTGGACGGCAGCCGTTACAACCCCCTGCTCGAACTGATGGCCCAGGCCGAGCACTTCCGCCGGCATCTGCTCGAACAGCACCGCGACGCCGCCCGGGGTGATGGGCTGCAAAAGCTGCTGGTGGTTGGCCACAACGCCATCCTGCGCGCCCTGGTCCTGCGGCTGCTGGATCTGCCAGCCAGCCAGTTCCGCCGCCTGCGGCTCGACAACGCCTCGATCTCGGTGCTCAATCTGAGCGCCGGCGGCGGGGTTCAGGTCGAATCCCTCAACGGCACGGCCCACCTGGGCGAGGACTTGCCATCGCAGGGCACCGGGCCACGCCTGCTGCTGGTGCGCCACGGTGAAACCGACTGGAACCGCCAGGGACGCTTCCAGGGGCAGATCGACATCCCCCTCAATCGCAACGGCATTGCCCAGGCCGAGGCCGCAGGTCAGGCCTTGGCCGGCGTGCGCATCAACCGGGCTTACACCAGCTCCATGGCCCGTCCGCGCCAGACCGCTGAGGCGATCCTCCGGTCCCATCCCGGCGTACCGCTCACCAGCACCCGCGGCCTGGTTGAGATCGGGCATGGGCTGTGGGAGGGGCGGCTCGAGAGCGAAATCGCCGAGGGCTGGCCCCAGCTGCTCGACGACTGGAAGCGCACCCCACAGACGGTTCAGATGCCCGAAGGGGAGACGATCCAACAGGTCTGGGACCGTTCGCTGGCCTGCTGGCAGACGATTGCCAACGGCCTCGCTGCCGACGAAACCGCCCTGGTGGTGGCCCATGACGCCGTCAACAAGACCATTCTCTGCGCCCTGCTGGGCCTGAGCCCGGCTGACATCTGGGTGATCAAACAGGGCAACGGCGGCATCACCGTGATCGATTACCCCCAGGGAGCGTCCGGCCAGGCGCTGGTCAGCGCCATGAACCTCACCCATCATCTGGGTGGCGTTCTCGATCGCACGGCTGCCGGTGCCCTCTGAACCCACCCTCTGGTTGCAGGATGTCGCCTGGCTGCGGGGACCCGATCAGGCCGTCAGCCGTGGTGATGCCCTGATTGGAGCCGATGGGCTGCTTCTGGCGCTGGGCGACAGGGTGGGCCGCGAGGCCGAGGCAGCGGGCCTGGCGCCGCGGCCGGCAGCAGACTGGTGGCTCGCTCCGAGCCTGGTCGATCCCCACAGCGCGCTCGAGCAACCGCTGCTGGGTCGGGCCGAAACCCTGGCCAGCTTCGGGGACGCCGCCGTCTCAGGCGGCTATGGCCAGGTCGCCCTGCTGCCCTGGGCTGATGTGCCCAGGGACCATCCCGACACGCTGCAACCGCCGCCGCAAGGCCCGGACCCGGCACTGACGATTCACCCGTGGGCGAGCCTGTGCCGCGGCGGCCAAGACGCAGCCGCACCAGTCGATCTGGCCCCCCACGCCGAGCTGCTCAATGCGGGCGCCATCGGTCTGGCCGCCACGGCCGAACTGCCGCCACTGGCGCTGCTGGAACGCAGCCTGCAACTGGGGGAGATGGGGGATCACCCCGTTCTGGTCGCACCGCGACAACGCAGCCTCAGCGGCGGTGGCCTGGTGCGCGAACGGGTCGAAGCCTTGCGGGCGGGCTGGAGCGTCGACCCCAGCAGCAGTGAAACCCTACCCCTGGGAACCCTGCTGCAACTGCAGCAGCACCACCCCCAGCGGCGGCTGGTGGCAATCAACATCTCCACCGCCGAGGCGGTGGAGATGTTGCGCCACAGCCCAACACGTCTGGCCGCGACGGTGCACTGGTGGCATCTGATCCACGACAGCGGCAACCTGCACCCCACCGCACCCGGCTGGCGCCTCGAGCCGCCGCTGGGGGGGCCGGCCGATCGCACCGCCCTGCGCCAGGCCCTGCGCGAGGGGCTGATCGATGCCATCGCTGTGCACCATCAGGCCCTCGATGCCGAGGAACAGCTGCTGCCGCTCGAACTGCGCCGCCCCGGGCTCGCAGGTCACGGGCTGGTGCTGCCCTTGCTGTGGCAGGCGTTGGTCGAAGAGGCGGGCTGGTCTGCCCAACAGTTGTGGCACGCCCTCTGCTGGGGACCCGCCAGGCTGCTGGGGCTACCAGCCAACACCTTGGAGGCGGGCAGCCGCCACTGGGTGCTGTTTGACCCCAAGGCCCGCTGGGTGTGGGGAGCACAGGCCCAGATGTCGCGCGCTGCCAATCAGCCCCTCGCCCCCGGGAGCCTGGTTGCCGGCCAGGTGCGCGCCGGGGGGTTGATCCCCAGAGCGCGGTGGCAGCTCAGCTGAAACGGCGCGCGGCACCTGAGTTCAGAGGCTGCCACTGCGGTTGAACGGATAGAGACGCCAGAACGCCCGTCCCAAGATCGCGCTGGTGGGCAAGAACGGACCGCCTGGCCAGAAGCGGGCGTCCCAGCTGTTGCCGCGGTTGTCGCCCAAGACCACGACATGGCCGGCGGGAACAACCACATCAAGCGACTTGCAGCCGCCGACCATGCCGCCGTTGAACGGGCAGTCATTGACGACATAGGGCTCAGCCAACGGCTTGCCGTTGATCGCCACATAACCGCTGGGGTCAACGCTGATGCGCTCGCCAGGCAAGGCCACCACCCGCTTGATGTAGGCATCGCAGGCGGGATTGGTCAGACCGGGAACCTTGTTGAGCAGGGGGATATTGGTGGTCAAGCAATCGAGCGCTTCAGGCCGCTTGCCCCCCGAAAGCACCGGATCGAAGGCATGGGGGGCCCGGAACACCACGATTTCACCGCGCCGCGGCAAGCGGCTCCTGTAGCTGAGCTTCTCGACCAGCAAACGGTCCTGGATCTGCAGACCCGGCAGCATCGAACCCGACGGGATGTAGCGGGCCTCGACCACCAGATGGCGAATGCCCAAGGCCACAGCCAAGGTGATCAGCACACTGCGCCAAAAGGGCCAGGCGCTCTCCTTGGTGACCGTCTCGGCCGGGGTCGCAGCGGTGACGGGGGGTGCTGGGGAGCTGGGTTGGGAGGGGGATTCACCGCCGGAATCGAGCAACGGGTTCAGCTCCAGAACAGGTCAGACAGGGCAGATTAGGCAGAGCCCGCCACCGCCGCTTCGATGGTCCGCCCGCGCTGGACAACCTTGCGATCGCCAGCGCGCAGTGCCCTGGGCCTGGGCTGGGATCGCTTTGTGGCGATCTGGGCCAGTCTCAACCTGCTGTGGGTGGCCTTTGATCTGAGCTACGTGCCGATGCGCAGCTTCTGGCTGCAACGGCAGCTGTACCCGATTCCAGGGGTGCCCCTGGTGGTGCCGTTGCGCGTCCTGCCCGACATCACCCCCTGGGTTGATCCGCTCAAGGGCATCGAACCGCACCGCGAAACCCAGGCCTACCTGCAGCAATTCCGCACACTCGAGCGGGCCATGGCCCATGCCTCACCCGGGCAGCCTCTCAGAGCGGACCAACAGCTGCTGCTGCAACGCCAGGTGGCCCTGACCCAGGGGTTGATCGACAGCAATCCCTTTTTGGCTTCGGGCCACACCGGAACGCTTGAGAAGCTTAAGAACCGGCTACGGCAACGGGCCGATCAAGACTCGGCCAAACAGGCGGCGGCCCGCCTGCTCAGCCCCCGCTGGCTCGAGACGCGCTCGTGGCAGCAGGAGCAGCGGTTTTGGCGGCAGCAGATCCTGCCGCTGATCGAAACCAACTACTGGCGTTCGGTCGACGAACATGGCCAACCCACCAACCACGTCTGGCGCCTCGACCTGCTGCTGTTTCAGAGCGTGTTTGCGCTCGACATCGTGCTGCGGGTGATCCGCCTGCGGCGGCGGCTGCCGGGCCTGAGCTGGCGCGATGCCATCCTGCGGCGCTGGATTGATGTGCCCCTGTTGCTGCCGTTCTGGCGTTGGCTGCGCCTTGTACCGGTGCTGGAGCGGCTGCAAACCAGCGGCCTGATCAACATCGAACCGCTGCGGGCGGTGATCAGCCGGGCGGTGGTGGCGCTGTTGGCCCTCGAGCTCTTCGAGGTCCTGGCGTTGCAGTTGCTCGATGGCAGCCAATCCCTGATTCGCTCGCGCGATTGGCCCAGTCGCATCAGGGCCCTGCGCAGCCACCAGAGCGTCAACAGCGGCAAGGATGGCGAGCTGGTCGCCCTGGTGCGCATCTGGGCACCGCTGTTGCTGAGCCAGGTGCTGCCACGGCTGGCCCCCGAACTGCAGGGGTTGCTGAGCTACAGCCTGCGCCAGAGCCTCGAGGGTGCGATGCTGCCGCCACCGTTGCGGCAACTGCAACCGTTGCTGCAGCTCGAAGGCGAACTCAGCCGCCATCTCGCCAGTGGCATGACCCGCAACTTGCTCGAGTTGTCGCGCAGCACCGGCCAGCAATTGGGTCGCACCGATGCAGCCCAGCTCGAATTGCTGCAACGCTCGATCGACCGCTTCTGGGAGGAGCTCGCCGCCGCCCTCGACAACGTGCCGGTGCTCAACCAGACCCAGGAGCTGCTGACGGCCTTGCTCGAGACGGTCAAGGGGACCTACATCAAACAGATTAGCCGTTCTGGCGTCGATTCGCTGATCGAAGAACTGGATCTGCTGATGGCCGCCCAGGCCGGTGCCGATCAATCAAGCGAGCAGGGCTGACCACTCATCCGGTTTGAAACCGGTGAGCACCTGCTCGCTCTCGGTGACCAAAAAGGGTCGCTTGATCAATTTGCCGTCGGCCGCGAGGGCATCCAGGACTTGGTGGTCATCCATGGCCGCAACCACGGCAGCACCCAGGGCGCGGTAGCTCTGACCACTGGTGTTGAACAAGCGTTTGCGCCCGAGCTGGGACAGGGCCAGCTCGAGCTCGCGACGGCTGGGAGGCACCTGGGTGATGTCGATGGACTCAACGCTGATGCCCCGCTCTCGCAGCCAGGCCTGTGCCTTGCGGCAGGTGCTGCAGGCGCCGTAGCCGTAGACCTTCACCGGCCGACCAGCGCCTTGAGCGCGCCCACCAGGCTGTTCGAGCCCTTGCCGACGGCGTTGCTGGGGCGGGTGCGCACCGTCACATCGCCATTGACGGTGGTGCGGCAGCTGAGGCGGAAATTGGCCGGACGGTCGGCCAGGTACACCTCTTCGACATCCGAGCGGGGCGAGAGGTTCTGCATGCCCTCGACGACCTCCATGACGCAGGTGCCGCATTGACCGAGCCCGCCGCAGTTGTTGAGGTTGTTGAGCCCCTTGTAAGGGTTGATGCCCGCATCCAGGGCAGCCTTGCGCAGGTTGGCGCCCTCAATGCAACCGACTTGCTGGCCTTCCTGTTCGAAACGGATGGTGGGCACGGCTGCAATCGAATGAACTGGCGCGCCTAACTTAAGCCACCCCATGACCGGCCGAAGCCCGGGCTGTGATGCCGCAATCTTCGGCTGCAATCGGGGCGAACCGCCCCAGGCTGCGGGCGCGAATTAGCCGATGCGAATACCTTGAGTGTCCACTGCCGATCCCGCCGTGGATGAGCCCATCACCACCAGCCTCGAGGGTGGTTATGACCTGATCGCGCAGCAACTCGTCCCGGGCTACGCCAGCCTGGCGCGGCTGAGTGTTGCCCTACTGGACGCTTCACCCTTGGCGGGACGTCAAGCCGCCCAGGTGC
>VGQR01000138.1 GCA_016882345.1 Cyanobacteria bacterium K_DeepCast_35m_m2_023 | reverse complement strand
CCGTCAGCGTGGCCTCGACGCTGCGGCCGTGGTCGGCGAGCTGGCGGCCAGTGTGGCGCTGGTGCCACCGGGCACGCGACTCAGCGCCGCCGAAATGCAACAGGAGCTGGCGCATGAGCCGCAGCATATAGGCCTGGTGCTGCAGCGTGCGGCCAAGGCTTAATGAAAGCTTCGGGATCAAAGTGCTCGATTCGCAGCACACTGAATCCACATCAGTTGTCGTTGTCAGATGAGCGATTCGAAGCCCCGCCGAGCGACGGCACCGCTTGAGCCGACGGTCTGCTCCGCCTGTGGGGGGCGTGGCGCCTTGCGTCTGGGTGATGAGAGCTGCCGAACCTGCCTCCATTGCCTCGGTCAGGGACGGGTGCCAGCGATGCAATCGGCCGCAATGACAGCGGATTTGCTCAATCGGGGAGCAGTGCTGCAGAGCCAGCCGGCCGAACCGCGCCGGCCCGCGGTGGTTCAGGGATAAAGGCGCTTGGATTTCTGTCGCCAGATGAAGAAGGCTGTCGTGGCGACCACTGCAGCCAGTGGGGCTGCGGTCAGCAGCAGCAGGATGACAGCGGTCCAGTCGGTGTACATCGCGGTGATGCCAGGCCTCAGACTTCATCATCTCATTGGAGTCCTGCTGGCGGCTGTTTCTGCTCTGCCAGCCCCAGCTGTTCGGGCCGGCGTCGTGTTTGACAACTGTGTCAGCGGCGTTGATGGCTCGATCAGCTGCGACACCCGGCCCACCGGCAACACCCTGGGCGACGACGAGGCCGCCCGTTTCGGGCTGTTTGATCAGGCCAGTCCGGGCTGGGCCGAGTACAGCCCCGATGAGGGCTACGACCAGATGCTTGGCGGCGGCAGTTGGTGAAGGCGTGGCTGCGGTCGCGCCGCACCTGCTGAACGGATCGGCAGCATGCCCCTTCACAGCACCCAGTCGTTGGTAGGCAGATCTGTGCCACCGGCCTCCTGCTGCGATGGGTTCTGCCGCCCCTGCTGATGCCCTGATCGAGCGGCTGCATGCGCTTCAGCAGGGTCTGGGCTATCTGCCGGCGTCAGTGCTGGCAGCGGTGGCCCGCGAGCTGGCCCTGCCCTTGAGCCGGGTGCAGGGCGTGGCGAGTTTTTATCACCTCTTTGTCCTGCCGCCGCCGCTGCTGCATCGCTGTGGGGTCTGCCTCGGCACCGCCTGTCAGGTGCGCGGCGCGGCGGCGCTGCTGGTCGCCCTTGAGCAGCGGCTGGGGGTGGGTCTGGGCCAGGGGGCTGGCGCGGCGGGCTGGTCGCTGGATGAGCAGAGTTGTCTGGGTGCCTGCAGCTTTGGGCCGCTGCTGCTGGTCGATGGCGCCTTGGCGCGGTGCTTGCCGGTGGACGATCAGGACGCTCTGGCGGAGCGTCTCGATGCCGTGGTCCTGAACGGGCAGGTCTGATGGTCACCGTGCGCTGTTGTGATGCCAGCAGTTGCCGCGCTGCCGGCGGCCAGGCTCTGCAACGGGCCCTTGAGCAGGCCCGCCGCCGTGTGCCGGGCGCCCACGAGCTGCTGCGCATCAAAGCTGTGAGTTGCCTGCGCCTCTGTGCGCGCGGACCCTTGGTGGCGCTCGACCTGGCGGTGCAGGATCCGCATGATCAGGGATCGCGGCTCTATGGCGCCATCCCGCCTGAGCGGGCCGCTGAGCTCGTGCACTTGGCCCTGGCCGATCCACGCGGTGGGGGCGATCCCTTGGCTGAGCACGCCCTCGATCGGACCCATCCGTTTTTTGCGTTGCAGCAGTCGGTGGTGCTTGAGGGCTGTGGCCAGGTCGATCCCGAGTCGCTGGATGATGCACTCGCCCTGGGGGCCTACAGCCAGTTGCAGCGCTGTCGCGCAGGGGGTCGGCCCGAACGGGTGCGTGCGTGCATTCGCCGCAGCGGACTGCGCGGCCGCGGCGGCGCTGGCTACCCCACCGGGCTCAAGTGGGACACGGTGGCCCTGCAGCCCGCAGGGCCACCGGTTGTGGTCTGCAACGCCGATGAAGGAGACCCGGGTGCGTTCATGGACCGAGCCGTGCTCGAGGGCGACCGCACCGGCTGCTCGAGGGGCTGGCGATCGCTGCCTTTGCGGTGGGAGCCGATCGCGGCTTCGTCTACGTGCGGGCCGAATACCCGCTGGCGATCGCGCGGTTGCGGCTGGCGCTGCAGCAGGTGCGCGCCCAGGGGCTGCTGGGGCATCTCGATCTGCAGGTGCGCGTCGGAGCCGGGGCCTATGTCTGCGGTGAGGAGACGGCCCTGATCGCCTCGATTGAGGGCGGCCGCGGCACCCCGCGCAGCCGGCCCCCCTACCCGGCCCAGCGCGGCCTGTGGGGTGCTCCCACACTCATCAACAATGTTGAGACATTGGCGGCAGTACCGGCGATTTTGCGTCGCGGTGCCGAGTGGTATGCCTCCCTGGGCACCGCCAACAGCGCGGGCACCAAGGTGTTTGCCCTGTCGGGCCACCTGCCCAACACCGGCCTGGTCGAAGTGCCGTTGGGCACCATCCTGCACACCGTGGTCGAGACGATGGGTGGCGCCACAGCGATCAAAGCCGTGCAGACCGGCGGTCCGGCCGGGGGGTGCATTCCAGCAGCGCTGCTCGACACGCCGATCGATGACGCAAGTCTCAGGGCCTTGGGGTCGATGCTCGGCTCAGGCGGCATGGTCGTGTTGGACGAGACCGTCGCCATGCCCGAGCTGGCCCTCTATTTCATGCGCTTCTGTCGCATCGAGAGCTGCGGCAAGTGCGTGCCGCGCCGGCACCGTGCAGCTCGAACAGCTGCTCGAACGCTTTTGCCAGGCGCGCGCCAGCCAGGCCGATCTGGAGCAGCTTGAGCAGCTCGCCGCCATGGTGCAGGCCACCAGCCTCTGCGGGTTGGGGCAGGGTGCCCCCAACCCGTTGCTCAGCACCCTGCGCTGGTTCCGCCCCGAGTACGAGGCCGCCTGCCGGGTCATGGCGCCATGGGCGTGCTCACCCTGCAGATCGACGGGGAGCTGCTGGCTGTGCCCGCGGGGGCCAGCCTGCTGGACGCCTGCCGGGCCCGTGGCGTGGTGCTGCCCACCCTGTGCCACCTCGATGGGCTCAGCCCCGTGGGCGCCTGCCGCCTGTGTCTGGTGGAGGTCGAGGGGGCCGGTCGGTTGCTGCCCGCCTGCATCACCGCCGCCGCCGAGGGCCAGGTGGTGCGCACCGATACTCCGCAGCTGCGCCAGTGGCGGCGGCGCACGGTGGAGCTGTTGTTCGCCGAAGGCAACCACGTCTGCGCCTACTGTGTCGCCAACGGCTCCTGCGAGCTGCAGGATGCGGCGGTGGCGGTGGGCCTGGACCACGTGGGCGTGGCCTACCAGTACCCCAGGCGCCACGTCGATGCGTCGCATCCACTGTTTGCGCTCGACCACAACCACTGCATCCTCTGCACTCGTTGCGTGCGGGCCTGCGATGAGCTCGAGGGCGCCCACGTCTGGGATGTGGCCTGGCGGGGTAGCCGTTGTCAGATCATCGGCGGCCTCGATCAGCCCTGGGGCGAGGTGGAGGCCTGCACCAGCTGCGGCCAGTGCGTCGATGCCTGCCCCACCGGCGCGTTGTTCGACAAGCACGACGGCAGCAGCGAACGGCATCCCCAGCGCGAGCGGGCCGCCCTGCTGCGCCAGGCCCGCGAGACCCGCCAGTGGCACAACCAGGGAGAGGCGCCATGACGGTACGCCTGCGCCTGGCCACGGTCTGGCTGGCGGGCTGCAGCGGCTGCCACATGTCGTTGCTCGATCTCGACGAGTGGTTGTTTGAGCTCGCCCGTTGGGCCGACATCGTCTACTCGCCCATCGCCAGCGACACCAAGATGTTCCCCGAGGGTGTCGACATCTGTCTGGTCGAAGGCGCGGTTGCCAACTCTGACAACCGTGAGCTGGCGCTGCAGCTGCGAGAGCGCAGCCGCCTGGTGGTGTCATTCGGCGACTGCGCCGTCACCGGCAACGTGCCGGCCCTGCGCAACCTCTGGAGTTGTCAGAGCGTGCTCGATCGCGGCTATGGGGAGTTGGCCGACCAGACGCCTCAGCACCCCCATGCGCCCGGCATCGTGCCGGAGCTGCTGGAGCGGGTGTTGCCGTTGCACCAGGTGATCGCGGTCGATCTGTTTGTGCCGGGCTGCCCGCCACCAGCGCCGCGCATCCGCGCCGCGCTGGAGCCCTTGCTGCAGGGTCGCAGGCCGGTGCTGGAAGGCGCCGATCTGCTGCGGTTTGGTTGACATGGCCCGCACGATCACGATCGACCCGGTGACCCGCATCGAGGGGCACGCCAAGATCACCTTGCAGCTCGATGACGCGGGCCAGCTGGTGGATGCCCGCTTCCACGTGGTTGAGTTCCGCGGTTTTGAAACGTTCTGCGAGGGCCATCTGTTCACCGAGATGGGGGGCCTCACGGCGCGCATCTGCGGCATCTGCCCAGTGAGCCACCTGCTGGCGGCGGCCAAGACCGGCGACAAGCTGCTGGCGGTGCAGGTGCCGCCGGCGGCGCGGCAGCTGCGGCGGCTGCTCAATTTGGCCCAGATCTGCCAGAGCCACGCGCTGTCGTTCTTTCATCTCAGCAGTCCCGACTTTCTGCTGGGGTGGGAGAGCGATGTGGCGCGCCGCAACCTGTTTGGCCTGATGGCGGCCGACCCCGAGCTGGCCCGCGCCGGCATTCGTCTGCGCCAGTTCGGCCAGCAGGTGCTGGAGCTGCTGGGCGGCCGCAAGATCCATGCGGCCTGGGCCGTGCCCGGCGGCGTGCGCAGCCACTTGAGCGTCGAGGCACGCGATTGGATCCTGGCGCGCCTGCCCGAGGCCAAGGCCACGGTAGCTCAGGCGTTGGCGCTCTACAAAACGCTGCTTGATGGGCCCTTGGCGCGCGAACAGCGCACCTTTGGCGATTTCCCCTCCCTGTTCATGGCCCTGATCGCCTCCGATGGCCGCTGGGAGTGCATCGAGGGGGCGATCCGCTTGGTCGACTCCAACGGGCAGCTCGTCGCCGATGCTCTCTCAGAAGACGACTACGCCAGCTTCCTGGGTGAGGCGGTGGAGCCTTGGAGCACCCTGAAGTTCCCTTACTACAAGCCCTGGGGTATCCCGAAGGCCTTTATCGGGTCGGCCCCCTGGCTCGACTCAACGTGTGCGAGCGCATCGGTACCCCCTGGGCCGACCGCGAGCTGGCCGAGTTTCGCCAGCGCAGCGCCACGGCGGCGAGCGGCGGCCGCATCGTCACCTCCTCATTTGCATACCACCATGCGCGCCTGGTCGAGATCGTCACCTGTCTGGAGGGCATCGAGCAGCTGGTGAGCGAGGCGAGCCTGATGGGCGGCCGCATCCGTGCCCATGCCGACCTCAACGCCAACGAAGCGGTGGGCGTCAGCGAAGCGCCCCGCGGCACCCTGTTTCACCACTACCGCGTCGACGACAACGGCCTGATCACCCGCGTCAACCTGATCATCGCGACGGGTCAGAACAACCTGGCGATGAACCGCACCGTGCTTCAGATTGCCCGCGAGTTCATTCCAACGCCGGTGCACGAGGACGCTGAAATCCCCGAGCCCTTGCTCAACCGGGTGGAGGCGGGTATTCGCTGCTTTGACCCCTGCCTCAGCTGCAGCACCCATGCCGCCGGGCAAATGCCGTTGCGCCTCGAGCTGGTGGATGCGGGCGGACGGGTACTGGCGGAGCGGGTGCGGGGGTGATGGGGGCTGGGACAGGCCTACGGCGTTGTGTCGCTTGGTGGATCGTTTTCTGCGGGTCCGTATAAGAAGCTTCTACTTGCTTGGCGGGACGGCGAGGTCCGTGGCATCAATGGGGTTTCAGGGTGTTTTCCTGAATGCATGCTGTTGTACTGCCAGCGAGGCTGGAATCGGTTTCTTATCTGG
>VGQR01000137.1 GCA_016882345.1 Cyanobacteria bacterium K_DeepCast_35m_m2_023 | reverse complement strand
CGAACAGCCTCACTGCCTTGTCGCGCAGCGCCACCAGCGGCAGCACGATGAAGCCCCAGTAGACGAGTTCACCCACCGGCTCGGTGTTCACGAAGTTGTGCCAGCCGCTGTGCAGATTGCTGATGTCGTAGAGCAGTCGGCCAGTGCTGTGTACGGCCGGTTGCACCGCCGGTGGGTCGAGCAGCACCGGCAGGTAGAAGGCGATGCCCAGCACGGTGGCCACCACCGCCACCCATTTGAGGCGATGCTGAAGCCCCTTGGACTCGGTGCTGCGGGCGATCGACCAGGCGCTCCAGGGGATCCAGATCATCCAGAAGCAGTAGGCGAAGAACAGAAACCCGAGGGAGGCCAGGCTGGTGAGCGGCTCGATTTTGCCCTTGTCGATGCCGGTCCAGACGAGGCTCTCCACGAACTGCTGCACCCCGAAGAAGAAGGGCGTCAAGGCCAGGGGCAGATAGTCGCGCTGGCCGGTCTGTTTGGTGATGTGGGCGCTGTAGAGGCCCAGTGGCATCAGAACGGCTGATGCGGTGAAGCTGGCTTAGGCAGAAAAGCACATAAGGAGGGTGCTTCAGGTGTCTGTTGTCATGCTGCACATCCGCGCTCGATGCGGCAACAGCCCTGACCCGCCCACCGTGTAACGGTTCAATAGAGGTTCAAGGCTGAAGCAGGGATTCGGCCAGGATCGAGGCGGGTTTCGTCGCCGTGATCAGGGCAGGATGGGTGGGTGCCGGCAGGGCCTGAACCGGACCCACCGGCAGCACCCCCAGCCAACTGGGGATCACCATCAGATCGAGCCGGCAGTAGAAACTGCGGCAGTCGATCGAAGCCAACCGCTGGGGATGGCGGTGATGGTCGTCGGCGAGTTGCCGGATGAAGCGGCTGCCGAGTTTCATGTCGGCGATGCTGGGCAACAGGGCTCTGGGCACCAGCTGGGCCGCGAGGGTGCCCCGCTGGGGGCTGCCCACGCACACAAAGCGGCGCGTGCGCCGGTAGCCCCCATGCTGCTGAATCCAGGCCCTTGCCAGCAGCCCGCCCATCGAAAACCCCAGGAGATCCACCGTCTCACCTGGGCCGAAGGCGTCAACGATCTGGCTGTTGAGGCGCTCCGTCAACGTCTCCAATGGCACCTGGCCCAGGCCGTGCTGCAGATGGGGAATCAGCAGCGGATCGCGACGGCCATCGAGCTGCTCCACCAGCCGGCGAAACAACCTTGGTGTGTCCCACAGCCCGTGGATCAGCACCAGCGGGGGATGGCTCATCCAGCCAGCAGGCTTTTCAGCAGGTCCGCGATCAGCAGGTTGTCGAGGGACCACAGGCCGCCGCCGCAGGTCGCCAGCACGGCGCACATGACGACGTACATGGCGGCCTTCTCCCAGCTGGGCGGCTCACCCACACCCATGGGGCCGGCGTAATCGCCCTCGGGAATCTGGTAGGGATCGGGGGCGATGAAGGGGAATCCGGAGATGATCTCCAGCACCATCGCGTAGCCCATCGACACGGCGATCGCCAGCGCGGCCAGGGGGGTCAGCAGCCCCGGCAGCAGGGCGATGCCGGCGCCCCACATCGAGAAGGCCGAGAGAAAGCACAGCCACTGCGGGGTCTTCAGGGCTGTCGACCAGGTCTTGAGGTTGCGCAGCTTGGGCCAGCCGTGGCGGATGAAGGCGATGCCCAGAAACACCCGCAGCACAAACAGCATGAGCTGCGCCAGGCCTGATGCCGGCCCCTCGGGCACCACCAGTTCGACAACGGCAAGGTCCATAACGCAAGCTGATGAGCCCACGAGGTTGTGATCTCGTCAAGCTAGGAAGTCACTCGCGTTTGTGCATGAGCTCGTCGTGCAATAGATCGGTGAGGGCGTGATAGATCGGTTTGTGCAACCACAGCCGACCCACGTAGGAACCGATCACGGCTGCCATCGCAACCCCTGGCAAGAGTTGTTGATCACCGGCCATCCGTAGCGCAAACACCAGGCTCATGGCTGGCAGCTGGGTGGCACCAGCCAAGGCAGCGGCCATGCCGAAGGTGACACCGAACACGCTCTGGTTGCTCAACTGGCCGACCGCATCACCCAGCACGGCGCCAATGGCAAAGGCCGGGTCGATCAGGCCTCCGGGGATTCCGGCACCCAGGGCCAGGCAAGGCCCCAACAGTCGGGCCGCCAGGGTGATCAGCGATCCCCGGTGCTGCTCGGGATGGCTCAGCAGCCAGCTCATCAGCGCTTCGCCATCCCCGCCGCTGGCCCCGCCGCTGAGCATGGCCAGGCCCGCCAGCAAGCCGCCCAGCACGAGGCCCCAGCGCCAGGGATGCTGCCGCACCCGCGGGGTGAGCCAGCGGGTGGTTTGCAGCAATGACCAGGCAAACAGCCCCCCCGCCAGACCGCAGATCACCCCCAGCAGGGTTCCCCACACCACCTGGGAGCTTTCCAGCAAGTTGGCTTGCACCATCCCCAGGCCGAACTGGGGTTGACCACCGAGGTTGCTGACTTCAGCGGCCATCACGCACACCACAAGCCCCGGCCAGATGAGCTGGGGGGCAAAGTGACCGGTGAGTTCTTCGGCCACGAACACCACGCCCATCAGCGGGGTGTTGAACCCACCGGCGAGGCCTGCGCCGGCGGCCATGGCCATCATGTCGTGGGCACTGAGGCGTTCCAACAGCCTGGGCCACCGACGCCGCAATTGGTAGGCGACGGCAGCGCCCACCTGCACCACCGGACCTTCGCGGCCGAGGGGAAACAGGCTCAGGCTGGCGATCGACCAGGTCAGCAGGCGCTGCAACACGGGGCGATGGGCCATCAGCGTGTGTGCCTGGGGTGGATCCTCCAGGCTGGTGATGGTCTGGGGGATGCCAGAACCCGCGCTGTTTTGCCAGCGGACGGCCTGCAGCTTGAGCAGCAGCGGCATCACCAGCAGCGGAGAGCAGGCCAGCACCGCCTGGCCCAGGCTCCAACGGCCGCCTTGATAAATCGGCAACCGTCGCAGCAGGAGATCCTGCCAGTGGTCGACGAGGTTGAGCGGCCAACAGGCCAGCCCCACCAGCAAGCCCAACAGGGCGAGTTGCCCCACCAGAACAACCACGGTCTTCAGCCTTGGCGGCAAGGGTGTTGATGACGAGGTCATGGACTGTGGATGCCGCTTTGAAGCTTCGGCGCCATCATCGATGCAGATGGGCTGTTCGTGGTGGTTTCACAGGCAACGGCTCGGGTTCTGCACCAGGGCCAGGTCTCGCCGCTGGGGGCCAGGCTGGATGCCGGTGGGGTCAATTTCAGCCTGTTTGCTTCGGATCCGGCAGCCGTGGAGCTTTGTCTGTTCGATGCGGCCGATGATTCAGAGCCATCGGCGGTGTTCCCCCTGGTCGGGGAACTGCATCACACCGGGCACTACTGGCATGGCCATGTTGATGGCCTCAAGGCCGGTCAGCTTTATGGCTATCGGGTTCATGGACCCGACCAACCTCCTGCAGGGGTCTGGTGTGATCCCCAGCACCTGCTGCTGGATCCCTACGCCCAGGCTCTGGCTGTTCCTCCCGGCTACCAACGGCACCAGGGCCAAAGGCATGGCGCCAGGGGCTGGGCCAACGCCATCAAGGGCGTTGTCGCAGACCTGAAGGCCTACGACTGGCAGGGCGACCGACCGCTGAACCGCCCCGCGCGCGAATCGATCATCTATGAACTGCATGTCAAAGGGTTCACGGCCCATCCCAGCTCGGGTGTGCCGCAAGCCACGGCCGGCACGTACGCAGGCCTGATTGACAAGATCCCTTATCTCATCGATCTGGGGGTGACAGCGGTGGAGCTGTTGCCCGTGTTTCAGTTTGATCCGCAGGATGCGCCGGCGGGCCTGCCCAACTACTGGGGCTATCAACCGCTGTCGTTTTTCGTGCCCCATCACGCCTATGCCAGCAGCCAGGGTCAGGGGGGTGAGCCGCTGGCTGTGCTCGACGAGTTTCGAGACATGGTGAAGGCGTTTCACCAAGCCGGGATCGAGGTAATTCTCGACGTGGTCTTCAACCACACAGCTGAGTCGGACGCCGATGGTCCCAGCTTCAGTTACCGAGGTCTGGCCAATGGCGATTACTACCTGCTGGATCCCGACGATCGCAACCGCTATCTCGACGACACCGGTTGTCGCAACACCTTCAATGCCAACAATGCGGTGGTGCGCCGTCTGATTCGTGACAGCCTGCGGTATTGGGTCGAGCAGTTTCACATCGATGGGTTTCGTTTTGACCTGGCATCCGTGCTGGCCCGTGATGAAAACGGACAGCCCTTGCCGAGGCCGCCGATCCTCTGGGACCTCGACACCGATCCGGTGCTGGCGGGCACCAAGCTGATTGCTGAGGCCTGGGATGCCGCCGGTCTCTACCAGGTGGGCAGCTTCAGCGGCGACCGCTGGCAGGAGTGGAATGGCCGCTTTCGTGATGATGTGCGTCGCTTTCTCAAAGGCGATGCCGGTCAGGTTCGGGGGCTCAGTCAACGCCTGATCGGCAGTCCGGATATCTATGGCGCCAAGCACCGTGAGGCTGAGGCCAGCATCAATTTCATCAGCTGTCACGACGGCTTCACCCTGGCCGATCTGGTCAGCTACGACAGCAAGCACAACGACGCCAACGGCGAAGCCAACCGCGACGGTTCAGACGACAACGCCAGCTGGAACTGCGGTGTCGAAGGTGCGACTGATGATCCGCAGGTGCTGGCCCTGCGTCAGCGCCAGATGCGCAATTTTCTGGCGCTGCTGCTGCTGTCGGCCGGTGCGCCGATGCTGGCAATGGGCGATGAGATCGGCCGCAGCCAGGGAGGCAACAACAACGCCTACTGCCAGGACAACCCCACCAGTTGGTTGGATTGGAGCCTGCTGGACCAGCACAGCGGTCTGCATCGCTTCACGCGCGAGCTGATCGCCTATCGCTGCCGCCGCGACCTGGTGGTGGATGGCGATGCCTTGAGCCTTGCGGATCTGTTGGGGCGCCATCAGCTGAGCTGGCATGGCGTCCAGCCCGATCAACCGGATTGGGGCGACGCGTCCCACTCGCTGGCGCTGACGCTCACCAGCATCAGCCATCGCTTTCGCCTGTGCCTGATGCTCAATGCCTGGTGGGAGCCGTTGACCTTTCAGCTGCCGCCGGCCGATTTCGGTGCCGAGCGCTGGCACCGCTGGATTGACACCTCGCTTTCCAGCCCCCATGACATCGAGGCCTGGGATGGGGCGCCGCCCCTCGACGATGGGCACTACACGGTGACTCCACGGAGCGTGGTTGCTCTGATCACCGGGCATCAGGCCCGCTAGGGCGCCGTCAGCAGCAGCGCTCCGCTCGCCATCGCCACAAACAGGACGATCAGTTGAATGCCTTCATAGGCATTGAGTTCGCGGTTCTGGGTGATGCGCTCGATCATCACGACGGCGATTCCCAGGGCCGCCAGGGCCACTGGTGGCAGGCCCAGATGCAGATAACGGCCCAGGGGCAGGCCGATCAGCACCAGGAGCGGCAGCACAAACAACAGCAACTGCAGGCTGGAGTCAATGGTGTTGGTCAACACCAGAGCAATCTGTCGCCGTTGAGCCGCCCGCAGGGTGACCAGCATCTCCGGCAGGCAACTGAACAACGGCAACAGGAACAGGCCGACGAACAGTTCGCTCAGGTGTGCGCCGGCGACCAGGTGCTCGAGCGTCTGCACCAGCTGCTCCGAGATCAGGGCCACCAGCACGGCAACCAGGGCCATGGCCACCAGCACGGCGATCAGGGGTGGTGTCCCCTCTGTCGCCGTGGTGCTCGCCTCGGCTGGAGCCGATGCGGCGTCGCCCGGTTGAAGCCAGAAGGCCAGCAGGTAGTACGCCAGGGCGAGCAGTGCCACCAGGGTCGAATACAGACTGAACGCGTCGGCA